>JADGCR010000196.1 GCA_015228895.1 Magnetococcales bacterium | reverse complement strand
TGTCCAAACCCCGTCCGGGAGTGCCGCCCTCGTTGTGACCCACCACCATGCTGGGCAGGTCGTGTTGAGTGATGACACCATCTTCCGCCAGAATCAAGGCGCGTTCAATGACATTTTCCAACTCCCGGATGTTTCCCGGCCAGTGGTAACTCAACAGGGCGGCCTCCGCGTCGGGGTCCATGCGGCAATGGTGCCCCCCGGGACCGGCCCGTTTGGAATTTTCCAGAAAATAGACCACCAGGGCGGGAATGTCCTCCATCCTCTGCCGCAAGGGGGGAACATGAATGTTAAACACGTTCAGACGAAAGTAAAGGTCTTCGCGAAAGGTTCCCGCCGTGGTCATCTCCTTGAGATCCCGGTTGGTCGCCGCGATGATGCGCACATCCACGGGACGGAATTTTTCGCTTCCCACCGGGCGGATCTGTTTCTCTTCCAGGATGTGGAGCAGTTTGACTTGCAGACTCAAGGGGAGTTCACCGATCTCGTCCAGAAACAGGGTGCCCTTGTCCGCCTCCAGAAAGAGTCCCTTCTTGGCCTTGTCCGCCCCGGTGAAGGCGCCCTTGACGTGACCGAAGAATTCGCTTTCCATCAGGTTTTCCGGGATGGATCCACAGTTGACCGGAATGAACAACTCCCCGGAACGGGCGCTGCGCTGATGGATCTGCCGGGCGATGATCCCCTTGCCGGTTCCGCTCTCTCCGGTGACGATGGCGGTGAAATCCGTGGGGGCCACCTTGCGGATCAGACGGTCGATTTCCAGCATGCGGGGCGAAGTGAAGCGACAGCGCACCTTCTCCTCCACCTTGACCAGATTGCGCAACGCCCGGTTCTGGTCCCGCAGGGCGATGACGTTGCCCACCTGGAGCAGGCGGTGGAGAATGTTCTCCTTGCGCAGCGGCTTGGTCAGATAGTCGTATGCCCCGGCCTTCATCGCCTTGACCGCGGTTTCCACCGAGGCGAAGGCGGTCATCATCAGAAAGAGGGTCTCGATCCCCATGGATTTGGCCTGTTGCACCACCTCGATGCCATCCATGCCCGGCATCTGGATGTCGCAGATGGCCAGGTCGATATCCCCTTGCTCCAGACGCTGCAACGCCTCGGTGCCGTCCCGGGCCGATTCGGCCGCGTATCCGGCCTTGGCGAGGGTGGCCGCGAGAATCTGGCGGATGGCCGGTTCGTCGTCGATGACCAGGATGCTCAATGATTCGGACATCTCCTTCCCCTTCTGTCAGAGCAGTTCATCCGCCATGGGCAGCAGCACATGGAACACACACCCCTCTCCGGGACGCGAATGCACCGTGATGGTGCCCTTGTGATTGGTGATGATCGAAAAACACAACGAAAGGCCCAACCCCGTACCCCTTCCAGCCGGTTTGGTGGTGAAAAACGGTTCGAACACCCGCTTGAGATTGTGAGGCTCCATGCCCATCCCGTTGTCCGCCACGGTCATGCGAATCCGATTATCCTGCAAACCGGTGGAGATGACCACCTCTCGCGTGGGGTTGGCGCTTCCCTCCAGGGCATCCGCCGCGTTGAGCAGAAGATTGATCAGCACCTGCCGCAGCTGGGAGCCGGAACCATTGACGGCGGGGAGTTCCCGGTCCAGGTCCAGTTTGATTTGAATGGAACGCATCCGTTTGTCGAACCCCATCAGGCGGACGCTCTTCTTGATCAGGTCGTTCAAATCCAGAAACTGGATCTCGTCGGATTGGGACTGGGAAAAATCCGAGACATCCCGCGTGATGCTGGTGATCCGATCGATCTGGTCGTGCATCAGGTCCAGCAGACTGACGAACTCCCCGTCCGCCTCTCCCTCCCGCAGGTCGCGGAGGGTTTCCAGGATGCCGGTCATGGCGGCGGTGGGGTTGTTGATTTCGTGCAGGATTCCGGAGGCCAAAGCGCCGATGGCCACCATCTTTTCCTGATGAAACTGTGTCTGGCGGGCTTCCGCCAGTTGTTTTTCCGCCTGTTTGCGTTCGCTGATGTCCCGCATGGTGGCGATGAAACGCACCTGTTCGGCGGTGCGCACCACATGGACCACCAGTTCCAGGGGAAAGCGGGTCCGATCGCTTCGTTCCGCCTCGATTTCCCGTTGAAAGGCCAGGCCGGACTCATGCTGCCGGGTCAGTTGTCGAATCCGCTCCCCGTGTCCCGGTTTGGCATGCTCCGGCACCAGCATTTCCACCCGTTGTCCGATCAACCGGCCGGGTGGATGGCCGAAGATCTTCTCCATCGCCGAATTGGCCGATTCGATGATTCCTGCGGACGAGACCACGATGATCCCTTCGGTCACGTTGTCCATGATCAGTTGCAGGCGCGTCTCCCGGTCCTGCAGGGTGGCCAGGGCGGCCTTGATGTGGGAGATGTCCTCCTTGACCGCCAGATAGTGGGTGATGTTGCCCCCCTTGCTGCGAATCGGCGAGATGGAGGCCAGTTCCCAGAACAGTTCCCCATCTTTTTTGCGGTTGAGAAACTCTCCCCGCCACTCCTCGCCGCGTCTGATGGCCTGCCACATCTCCTGGTAGGTTTCGGGGGAGATCTTGCCGGATTTCAGGATGTTGGGACTTTTTCCCAGGACCTCTTCCCTGGCGTAGCCGGAAATGCGGCAGAACTTGGGGTTGACGTACTCGATCAGTCCGTCGAGATCGGTGATGATGACCGAGGCGGGACTCTGCTCCACGGCGCGGGTCAGTTTGAGCAGTTCCCCTTGCGCCTGTTGACGCTCGATGATCTCCTGTTTCAGGACATCGTTGGTGATGCGGAGGGTTTCGGTCCGGTCGGCGACCCGTTCCTCCAGGGTTTCGTTGTTGCGGCGGATCTCCTCCAGGTAGTGGCTCAGGCGGTCGTGCTGGTCCCGGATCATGGCGTCCGCGCGGCGCACGATGCCGAAGAGCAGTCCGTAGAGGGTGATGAACAGTCCCACCACGCCCGACACCATCCATCCCTGGGAGCGGTGCATCTGTTCCAGCAACTGGCCGATGTCGTAATAGAGTTCGAACACCCCCCGCACCCGGTCGTCCCGGAACAGGGGCGCGTAGGTGATGATCATGTTCCGGTCTCCCACCACGCCGTCAAAGGAGGCGAAGTCGTGGAGGTGGACCTGTTCGCTGCTCAAATGGTCGTCCAGGGCGGTTTTCACTCCGGCTTTGTGGCTTTGGTCCGCGCCGATCTCGTCGGAGTGGCTGGAGTAGAGGGTCATGCCGTTGGCGTTGTAGATTTTGACCTTGACCACCTTCAGGTTGCGCATCAGCTTTTCCAGCAGGGAGTCCAGATAGGGGATCAGGGGGTGGTTGCGGATCTCCTTGGGGGTCATGGTCCGCGAGGCGAGCAGAAAACCGGAGAGGCTGGGCCACAGGGCGTTGGAGAATGCCTGGGTCATGGCCACGTTCTGCGCCTCCCCCAGCATCAGCATGGAGCGGTTCTCGATCCGCTGGAACAAAAAGGCGGTGAACCACGCGGCCAGGGCCATGGCAATGAAACTCGTCACGGAGAAATAGCGCAGCAGGCGGAACTCCCTGGTCTGCGCCGACTGATTCTCCGGTTTGTCGTTCGTCAGGAAGGGCGTCAACAATGGCCGGACCTTTGCTTCAAAACCGTTTATGGTCACTCAAGGCGAGCATCGAAAGGTAGGTTACGCATGAAACGTTCCATCCAGGGTCTGTTGTCGGTATTGTTGTTTTTCGGTCTGATGATCTCCACCGGCGCCTGCCGGGAGAACGCTCCGCCACCGGACGGGGAGGGGGGTTCCCTCATCCTGGACGCGGCCCGGTCCGAAACGCCGGTCGGCGCGCAACCCGACAAAAAAGTCAGAAAAAAAGTCAAATCCCAGGAGAACGCGCCCGCCAGGAAAGCGCCCCCGCCCAAAGAGACGCGGGAGATCCCCGGAGACAACCGGAGCAAATCCCCACCCCTGGCCAAGGATGGCATTCATGATCCCGCCAGTCCGGCCATGCAGTTGCTGCAGAATCCCTCCCAGTCCCTGTCCGCGATCCCGGCGGGCAAATGGGGCGAGGTGGACTGGATGCAGGCCATCCGTCAGGGGGTCGTCAATCCCCGCGCTTCCCTCAAGGGCAATGAGAAGATGGAAGTTCTCAATCTCGATATCATCATGACCAACACAAAATCCATGCCTCATGTCAAATTTCCCCACGAATCCCACACGCAGTGGTTGGCGTGCGTCAATTGTCATCCCAATGTGTTCGTTCCCAAAAAGGGGGGGAACGCCATCACCATGGATTCCATTTTCAAAGGCCGTTTTTGTGGCACATGCCATGGGCGGGTGGCTTTTTCCGTCTACATCTGTCAGCGCTGCCACAGCATCACCCACGAAAATTCTCCGCCCCAGTGGTGGTGATGTTTCTTGAAATTGAGAAAACGGGGGGTACAGCTTCCCGGAATCGGGAATGATTCCGCCTTTTGCGTCTGAGGCCAATGGGTCTCACCATCCGATCAGCAGACGAATTGAATCCAGCATCGTCTGAATCTCCGTACCTGGTGCCACCGCGTGTTCAGCCAGCAAGGGACGGGTGGACAACGCCTTGTCAGCCGTTTTGGCCACAACCGATCCGATTGGTTGTCCAGGGGCGATGGGAGCGATCAGGGGATCATCATAATAGACCCCGACCTCCAGAGTC
>JADGCR010000195.1 GCA_015228895.1 Magnetococcales bacterium | reverse complement strand
GTCGATCTCCTCTTTGTAGAGTTGGCGCATCAGGCTCTTCATGCGCCGCATCCGCTCCTCGCTCAGGGGCTCCTGTTCCAGATCTTCCACGCTCGGAATAGCCATCTCGACGACCTCTCACCTCTGTATGAATACTCAACCGGCCCGTTGACCTTCGGTCAACTCCATGGCGCGCTTGAAGAACTTGACCGCCTCTTCCCGTGATCCCTGCTGCTCCAGAATGAAACCGATGGATTGATAGACCCTGGGTTCCTTGGGGCGGATGCGGGCGGCGGCGTGAAAGATCTCCAGGGCCTTGTCGAACTGCCCGGTCTTGTCGTAGGCGATCCCCAGGCGGTAGTGGAGATTGAAATTGTCTCCGTGGGAGGCCAAGGCCCGCTCCAGGGTGTCGATGGCCCGTTCGTACTGCTCCGAGTGGATGTAGCACATGCCCAGCACCGCGCAAATGCGCGGATCGTTGGCGTCGAGTTCCGCGGCCCGTTCCAGCAGGGCGGTGCCCGCCTCCTCCCGTCCGCTCTTGAAATAGCAGAAACCCAGATGAAACAACGCCTCCAGATCGTAGGGAATCTCGTCCACCACCTTTTCCAGCATGGGAATGGCCTGGAGATAGCGCCCCCGTTCCGTATGGGCGATCCCTTTCTGGCGGAAAAAATCGGCGCGCGCGTTGTCGTCCAGGGAGAAGAGGTTGCGGTATCCCTCGATGGCCCGCATCGAGAGGCGGCGCAACACCTGTCCCCAGGAAAACAGCAGATAGCCGAGTTCATCCACGCCACTGACATCAGACTTCTTGAGTTCACCCATCGGTTTTGACTCGCTCGCAGTTAATACGGTTGTTGATCAATTCGTCACCCTGTGACACGCCTGACACGGCCCCCGGTCGCTGTGGGGACGGACCGCACCGGCGCGGATCACCGGGGCGGGCAGGATGATCCCGTCCGGGTCCGGGGTGATGTGGCCGGTATCGCCGATGGCGTGACAATCCGTGCAAGGCCCCCGATAGGCGTGGGGACGCAGATCCCCCGCCTTGATCATGGGCGCGCTCTCCATCTGGGCGAAACCCAGCACCCCGTCCGGGACGCGCATGACATGATCGAACCAGCGACCCTGGCGATAGACCCGCAGTCGCACCGACTGCCGTTGCGCCACCTGTTTGGAGGCCTGTTGCAGACCCTCCAGGGTGTTGACCGGGTTGCCCTCCACCGCCACCAGCACATCCCCGGCCAGCAGTCCGGCCCGGGCGGAGGCCAGGGTGGTCTCCCCCAGCAGCACCCCTTCCAGATTCATGGGGAGTTTCAATTTGGTCTTCAGCTCCACGGAAAGAGGCATGGCGTCCATCCCCTGCCAATGGCCCTCGGAGAGCTTGAGTTTTCCAGGCACATAGGAGGCCACGGGAGGGGGTTGCCAGGCCACCGGCGTGGCCGCGACCCCCTGCGCCACCGGCAGGACCGCCTCCTGGAGCGGGGGGGAGAAAAGCGCCCCGATCACCAGGGCGATCACCCCCAGAATCATCGCGGAGACCACCCATTGTCCGGCGCGCATCATATCCAGAACATCCTGACCGCAATGGCGAACATCAGCACCGCGTACAGCCAGCGCAACAGGCCGATGGGGGCGATGCGGGTCATCCAGGCCCCGAACAGGCCACCCACATAGGCCCCCGGAATCAGGATCAGCGCCAGATGCAACGGCGCCCGCCAGTCGAAGGCCCCGGACTGCACCCCATGCAGCAAGGCCACCACCGCACCGGCCAGGGAGGCGAAAAAGACCAGCACCGCGCTGTTGGCGATGGCGTTGCGCAACGGCACACCCGCCAGATAACGTTGCAAGGGCACCTCCACCACCCCGCCCGTGATCCCCAGAATCCCACTCACCACCCCCATGGACAAGCCAAGCAGTCCATTGTTGAAGGGGGTCTGCACCGCCCCTCTTTCCGGCGGGTCACGGGTGGAAAACCAGTGTTCCCAACCCCTGGGCGCCCAACCATGGGCGTCGATGATCTCCAGCACCATCTTGCCCCCCACCAGCGCCGCGAAAACCCCCAACAGGTAATGGAGCATCCGGCTCCCCATGACATTGCCGAGAAAATAACCCAGCACCACGCCCAGCATGGCCCAGGGAATCAGCCGGCGGGTATGGCTCCAGCGGATCAGGCCATAACGCCGGTAACGGAGCGCCGCGGCGCCATACAGGAAAATGTTGGTCAAATAGGCCACCGGACGGATCAGCAGCATGCCGTAGCCGAAAAAGAGAATCAAACCGGAAACCTTGATGATCCCGCCCCCCATGGTCATCATCCCCCCGGACATCCCGGAGACCAGACCCAGCAGCAGCAGGCCGGTCAGGATCTTGGCGTCATGGCCCAGAAAACGCCACCCCTCCCCTTGATGGGCGCCATCCACCAGGGAGGTCGCCCCGGGAGAGAGCGCGCCCCGGGTCGCGGCGAAGATTCCCAGGGGCGCGGACGGGGTGTTCGGCTCCCCCTGCCCCTGGCCGAACATCTGCGCCGCCTTCGCCCACCAGGCGTCCGCGGGGCGGGGGGGACGGCCCGCCTCGACCGGCGCCGGGGCGGTCCGCACCAGGGCCGCGGGCACTGCCGCCGGGGCCACAGCCGCTGCCGCCGGAGCCGGGGCCACAGCCGCTGCCGCCGGAGTCCGGGTCTGCTGCAACACGGGAAATGGCACCACATCCTGAAAATGGGCCAGGAGCACATGGGTGGGCACCGCGTACCCCATCACCAGGCCATTGGGGGCCTCCAGCACCACATTGATCCCCACCACGCTCCCGCCGGCGTTGACCATGGGTCCGCCGCTCAACGACCAGTGGGACGGGGCGGAGGTCTGAATCAGATGGGTGCGCAGACTCCCCTCCACCACCAGTTGGGTCTCCACCTGCACCACACCCCCCTGTCGGACCAGCGGGGCCACACCATGGGGATCCCCCCAGACCGTCAGCGTCTCCCCGGTCCGGATCCCCGGCTTGCCGCGCTCCAGGGGGGCGTAGGGAAAGAGGTCGCGGGAGACGATCTTGATCACCGCCAGATCGTGCTGGGGGACCGCCTTGACCAGTTGGGCCGGATACTGGCGCGGTCCTTCCGGGGTTTGCAGCCGGACCACGATCTCCTTGAGGTTCTGCACCACATGCCAACCCGTGGCCACATAACCGTTGGCGGTGACGATCACCCCGGAGCCGGCGGAGACGAATCGGGAAGGCTGGCCGGTTTCCCCCCTGGTCATCCCGGCCACGTTGACCAGGGCGGCCCGCAGGCGCACATCCGCGGGGTTGGTCATGTTGGCGGTGAACACCCCGTGAAACGGATGACCGCTCTTCTCCCGTTTGACCTCCCGTTCCAGATCCTCCAGCAGGGAAAAGCACCAGGCGATGGTGGCGAAAAACGCCACGATCAACACCCCCGCGCCAACCTTCCAATGGTGCTGACAAAACATGTTCAACCCTCCTCCGCCGGGGTGCTCACGCCCAGACGGGCGATCTCATCCCGCATCCGGTGAAGCTCCGGCACCGAGCCGGTGAGGGACTGGAAATGGACACTCACATCCCCCACGTGGGGAATGATATCCACCAGGGCGCGCTCCACCCGCACCACCACCTTGTGGGCCTCGCCCACCGGCTGATCCGGCTGCACCCCGATCACCATGTCGATCCACACCTCCTGTCCCACCCGCCGGGTGCGCAGTTGTTCCACCTGTTGCACGCCGGGGACCTTCAGGGTGGTGCGGTGGATCAACGCCTCCACCTCCCTGGAGGCCGAGGTGTCCATCAACCCCTGGAAGGCGTCCCAGAAGATCGCGCCCCCCAGATAGAGCAGATCCAGGGTCTCCCCCACCGCCACCACCGTGTCCAGCCAGGGCATGCCCAGATAATGGGAACCGACGATGCCCACCGCCACGGAGAGGGAGGCGGTCGCGTCGGAATGGTGGTGTTTGGCCAGCACCCCCACCATGGGACTGTTGATCTCGGCAGCCACGCAACGGGTGTACCGGTGCATCACCCAGTTGACCGCCATGGAAAAAATCGCGGTCCACAACGCCACCAGATGGGGGGGGCGGTGCTCCCCTTCCAGAAGGTGTTCGGCGGCGTAGAAGAACAGCAGCCCCGTGACCACCATCAGCAGCAGGCTGACCACCGCGGAGAGGACGAACTCCACCTTGCCATGGCCGAAGGGGTGTTCCCGGTCGATGGGTTGTTTGGAATATTTCAGGCCGATGATGATGAGCAGCGAGGTGATGACATCCTTGGCGGAATACAAAGCGTCCACCACCAGCGCCTGGGAGCCGGCCACCAGGCCCACGAACAGTTTGAGGCCGGACAGCCCCAGATTGACCACCAGCCCTACCCAACCCACGATCTGGTGACAGGTGACGCAGCGCGAGAATTTCATGAATACCCGATCAACGCGAAAAATTACTCAAATTCATGTTCCCCACTCTTCTTGCCAGAAACACGCACGATATGACTGAAGGTGGAGACGGCGAATCCGGCCACGAACGCACCCAGCAGGGCCAGGATCATGGGCATCTCCACGGGCGAGCCGAAGACGAAACGGACCGTGATCACATGCATGTTCTGCGAGGTGAAGATCAACAGCAGAATTGCCAGAATCAATGATAATACTAGCTTGACCACGATGGCTCACCCACCCAAACCCGGATAAAAAAACCCGTTACACTTTAGGCTCGT
>JADGCR010000194.1 GCA_015228895.1 Magnetococcales bacterium | reverse complement strand
CATGTTTGCGGGCCGGATCCGCCATTACGGGCAGTTGAGCCAAGGTTTCAGCAATCGCAAGGCAGGACTGTTGGTGGAGTCCATCGATTCCCTGGAGTCGGTAAAGGCCAACAGCGCCGAATGGAACCTTCAGGGTCGGTTCAGCAAGATCGTGGCCGAGGGGGGGCATGCGGAGTTGCGCATTCGGCATTATTCGGCCATTTCCACCCAGGTAACCGTGTTGTTGCAGCAGGCAGGCTATGTGGGAATCGTCGCTGCAGGGGCCTGGATGGTGATCGAAAACCAGATGACCATGGGGGCGCTGATCGCCTGTTCGATCATCAGTGGTCGGGCGTTGGCGCCGGTGGCGCAGTTGCCATCGATCATCGTGCAGCTTGGCAACGCCCGGGCTGCCGGAGACGGTCTCGATCAACTGTTGCGGCTCCCCAGCGAACTCGATGACCAGGACACCATGCTCACCCCCGAGAAGCTCGACGCCAGCCTGACCTTGGAGCGGGTGCGGTTTCGGTACGGATTGGCGGGGCCGACGGGACAGGCGGCCATCGAGGTGAACGGGTTGCAGATCCATCCTGGCGAGCGGGTGGGGATCATCGGCACGGTGGGGTCGGGCAAGAGCACGCTGCTGAAGCTCGCCGCCGGTCTTTACCGTCCCGCCGAGGGTCGGGTGCTGCTGGGCGGGGTGGAGATGGGGCTGATCGATCCGAAGCTGGTGCGGGCGCAGATTGCCTATCTGCCCCAGGAGATCCGGCTTTTGAGCGGCAGCCTGCGGGAGAATCTGATCATCGGTCTGCCGGACCCTGGGGATGAGGCCATTCTGAACGCTGCCCGGCGCACCGGGCTTATCGAGTTGATCACCCGGCACTCCCGGGGGTTGGCGTTGCCCATCACCGAGGGGGGGCGAGGCATCTCCGGCGGGCAGCGGCAGCTCATCGGACTGACCCGGGTGATTCTGGCCCATCCTTCGATTTACATTCTTGATGAGCCGACCTCCTCCATGGATGCCGGTACAGAGATGAGGATCGTGCATCTGCTGAATGAGTTGGCGGCAGGGGGTGCGACCCTGATCATCGCCACTCACAAGAGTGCTCTGTTGCCGATTCTGGAACATGTTCTGGTGGTGCAGAATGGTCAGGTGACCATTGATGGCCCCCGGGACCGGGTTTTGGCGCATTTGGCGGGGCAGCCGCCGCAGTCGCATCAGGGGGGTGCGGCTGTACCGACGCGACGCAGCGAGGAGACCCCCCATGGCGGATGAAAGCTCTCTTGAACTTCCCAGCGCCGGGCGTTGGCTGGTATGGGTCTCTTTGTTGGGGTTGGGTGGATTTGTCTGGTGGGCCTCCTGGGCTGAGATCGATCAGATCACCCGGGCGCCGGGTCAGGTGATTGCCAGTTCTCGCAATCAGGTGATTCAGGTATTGGATTCCGGCGTGGTGGATGAGATTTTAGTCAAGGAGGGTTCGGTGGTGAAGCGGGGGCAGATGCTGCTTCGCATGGAGCGCGCCAAGCTGGAGGCGGCCTACCGGGAGACCCGCACCAAGGAGGCGGCGCTGAAGGCCGCAGTGGCGCGACTCCATGCCGAGGTTTATGGCGGCACTCCGAAGTTTGAATCGGAATTGAAGCATTTTCCGGAGATTTTGGCCAATCACAAGACTCTGTTTGCCAAGCGGCAGTCGGCGATCAAGGAGGAGATCGAGGCATTGCAGCGCTCCTTGGAGTTGATCAATGCGGAGTTGGGGATCAACATGCCGCTGTTGGCCTCAGGGGATGTGAGCAAGGCGGAGATTTTGAAGTTGCAGCGTCAGCAGGTGGAGATTCAGGGACAGATCACCAACCGGCGCAACAAGTATATGCAGGATGCCCAGACCGAGCTTTCCAAGAGTCAGGAGGAGCTGGAAGGGGTGAAGCAGATTCTGGAGCAGCGTCGGGATATGCTGGAGCACACCGAGATTTTTTCGCCCATGGATGGGGTGGTGCGCAACGTTCGCATCACCACCCGGGGTGGGGTGGCCCGATCTGGTGAGGAGATCATGCAGATTGTGCCGGTGGATGATGATCTGCTGGTTGAGGCCAAGGTGCGTCCGAGCGACATAGCCTTTGTCAAGCCTGGGCTTAACGCCACGGTGAAGCTGGATGCCTATGATTACACCATTTACGGTTCATTGAACGCCACGGTGACCTACATCAGCGCCGACACTTTGAATGAAGAGAGCCGGTTGACGGCGGATCAGACTTTCTATCGGGTGCAGGTCAAGACGAAGGGCAGGAATTTTCGCGGACTTGGGTCGGAGAAGATCGAGATCCAGCCCGGCATGACGGCCATGGTGGAGATCAAAACCGGCACCAACACCGTGTTGAAATATTTGACCAAACCGATTACCAAGACCATCGCCGAATCGTTCGGGGAGCGGTAAGGGGGGGGCAGATGGGGCGTTGAAATTATTGATAATTTTATTGTTTTGGTGAATTTTCTGTACGAAGGTTGAAGTTGGCTCCTTGATGTTTGACGTGGGTAAGCAGTGTTGAACATCTGCTGGGGATATCAACGGACGAACGCCCCTGAGTTGGGCGGATCCCTGGATTCCCTTGCCGTCTCTGTGGTGCGCCAGAAATCGGCGCAGGACGATTTTTGGAGGTTCGGTGGGGTAGGGGTTCCAATTCTATGGTAGAGCAGAACGCTTTATATCTATCTGATCGTTCTGCCATGGAATCTAATAGGATGTGTTTGCCTTTAATAGCTAGTTAATAAATTTTGCCGGTTATTATACTTTTTATAATTAAAATATTACCACAATGTGACTTTTAGTATGAGAAAACGCTGCTGGATTTGGCTGGTAGGAGTTGATTATTTGGAGCCGACGGGGGGAATCGAACCCCCAACCTACGGATTACAAATCCGGTGCTCTGCCAGTTGAGCCACGTCGGCATGAATCCAACACCAGCGGAACAAAACGTTTTCAAAGGGAGATCTGGACAGCGTGTTGAAAAAAATCATCCGGCCCTTTTTCAGTCCGAAAGCGCAATGCACTGTTTTTATTTCTTAATAAAAATCAAACAAATAAAATCTGCCTGATTCCGTCTTGGCCAGCCAAGGCCCCAACAGCCCGTTTTCGCCAAACTGCCAGACCCCCCTGATCCCGGAGCCTCCACTGCAATCAGCCCTTCCTCTGCTAACCTGACATGATATCAGAGATTCCCTCGCCGAGCAACCGGTTCCTGGTTTGTCTCCTTCATCCCCTTACCCGTTATCACAACCTGAAGAAGCCTACCACAACCCCAAGCAACATTTTGTTCACCCTGGGGGCCAAAACATCCGATACGATTCCTCAGTAGCGGGCTCTCACAGCAGACGCATCGTGGCTCATGGATCGGCCATGGATAATAAATAATGCTAAGGATAACAATGCCGTGATCAGCTTTCCATACAGAAAATCCGGGCTTTTAAGGCCGCTCATGCTCAGCGGCTTTCTCGCCGTGGGCTTGGGAAGCATGCCCTGGCCTGTGCATGCCGATGTCATGGCATTCTGGCGCGCCGTGGATACCGCTCAAGCCAGGAATCCCCAAATCCATCGCTCCGAGGCCCTCCTCCGCGCCGCCAGAGAGGAAAATCCCAAAGCCTTTGCCAAACTCCTGCCCCAGGTCAATCTGCGTGCGCAAAAGGTAATCGATTCAGGCACCCACTACAAAACTCTGGGCACTCAAGAACACGGCAAACCGGAAACCGTCACCTTGTCGTTCGATCAGGTGCTGTTCAACGCGCCCGCCTGGCTCAATCATGACGAAAAAAGCGATGTCCACGTCGAGGCGGCCTTCGCCGACGCCCTGGCCATGCGTCAGGACATCACCCTTCGCGTGGCCACCGTGGCCTCCAATTGGCTCCAGGCCAAAGAGGTTCTCGACCTCGCGGTCCAGTACCAGAAAGTCACCAAGCATCATCTGGAAGAGAACCGCCTCCGCCTCGAAGCCGGCGAATCCACCCAAACCGACCTGGAACAGGCCGCCTCCCGGGCCCATCAGGCCGACGCCAGCTATCACGACGCCCTCCTCACCCTGGAAAAAGAGGCCGCCTTCTTCCGTGAGGTGGTCGGCGAGTTCCCGGATGCCAACCTGACCCTCCCGGATTACGCCTGGCAGGCGCCCAGCGACCTCGACGCTCACATCTGGCAGTGGATCGAAGACCGCCCCGAAATCTGGGCTGCCCGGGCCCGACTCAAAGAAACCACCGTCAGCGAATCCATGGAGCGCTCCGGGCATCTGCCTGCGGTCAATCTCAACTACACCCTGAGCCGCACCTGGGATGCGGAACTCGGCAGCACCTCCGGGCGCTCCATCAAGGAGGATGAATTCGCCCACTCCTTGAGCGTCATCATGACTCTTCCGGTGTTCAACGGCCTGGAAACCGTCTCGAAAACCCGGGAAGCCAAGGCCATGAAAGAGGCCAGCAACGCCGAATTGGACCGTCTCAGATCCCTGGGCAGACGGGAGGTGGAAGAGGCGCTCTTCGACTTGAAAGACAACAAACGCGCCATCGCCTCACTCGAAAAGGCGCTGGGCTTCAGCGAACGGGCCTCTGCCGGGCTGGAAGAGAGCTTTCTGGCCGGAACCCGCACCCTGATGGATCTTCTGGACTCCCAGTTCGAGGTGTTCACCCTGCGCACCAATCTGGTTCGGCATCGTTATCAGGCGCAACTGGCGCTGCTGCGGGTCTGGAAGGGGCTCG
>JADGCR010000193.1 GCA_015228895.1 Magnetococcales bacterium | reverse complement strand
GAAAAAGGCGTTGCTGGAAGTGCTGCAACAGATCGCCGGTCAAACGGCGCCCGGACGCGCGGGAGGGGAGACGTGACACCTTCAGGACAGCACCACCATTCCGGCGATTGCGGATTCTCTCCATGAGTGCCCTCCCTCGCGCCAAAACGACCCATTCGGTTCTGCCGTTCGCCCTGTGGTTTGCGATTGTCGCCTGTTCCCTGTTCTGGAACCTCCGGACGATCGAAAACAATACCGGGCAACGGCTCCAGGGACCGGTCGCGGAGAGTTGCCTGCGAGATCACGACCCGCATGGTAGCCAGCCCGGTGACCTCCGTGGCGGGAGCGGCGCGACCATTCCCGGCGCGCCGCACGGAGCCGCCACCGACGGGGAGAAGATCCGCTCCGGGGTGATCCATCTGTTCATCCTGCTCGCCGGGTTCGGTGTCCTGTATCTGTTCAAGAGGTATCGGGACAAGATGCAAAAGGCGATGGAGGCGCAGCGGGAGGCGCTGATGGCCGAGAAGGAGGCGGTCAAGGCCACCAACCAGAAACAGTACGCCTTGCTGAAAAAACTGCTCGACCAGACAAAACGGCTCACCAAACAGAACGAATCCCTGGAACAGCAGAGCCAGATGCGCGCGGTCATCAACAGATTGTTGTATGACGCCCTGGAGCCGCTCTCCCTGCAGGAGCATCTGGAGGCGGCCATTCTGCTCATGACCTCCATCCCCTGGATCGACTGTCCGATCCGGGGCGCCATTTTCCTGTGGGATGACTCCGCCGGGGAGTTGGTGCTCGCGGCGCAACGCAGCATTCCAGAGCCGCTGCTGCAACGATGCGCGCGCATTCCCGCCGGTTACTGCCTGTGCGGTCGGGCGGCCGCGACCAGAAAACCGATCTACGGCAACCATCTGAACGAGCACCATGCCATCACCTATGACGGCATCACCGATCATGGGGATTACTGCCTGCCGATCATCGGGGGAGAGCGGCTGATCGGTGTGCTCAACGTCCACGTGGACGCGGGGTATCTCTTCAGCGACGATGAAATCAGCCTGTTGAACGCCTTCGTCAACACCCTGGCCGGACTCATTCTGCGCTGCCAGCAGGAGGAGGAGCTGGCCAAGGCCAAGAAGCACGCCGAACTGGCCACGCAGGCAAAAAGCACCTTCCTGGCCAACATGAGCCATGAAATCCGCACTCCGATGAACGCCATCATCGGCCTGAGCCACCTCTGTCTGCAAACCGATCTGACCGGCAAGCAGCAGGATTATCTGGTCAAGCTGCACCATGCCGCCAACTCCCTGCTCCGTCTGATCAACGACATCCTGGACTTTTCCAAGATCGAGGCCGGCAAACTGAAGATGGAGTGGGTGGAGTTCGAGCTGGATGCGGTGCTGGGGGATCTGGCGTCGATCGTCGCCGTCAAAGCCCATGAAAAGGGACTGGAACTGCTGTTCGATACCGGGTTGGACGTTCCGTCCCATCTGGTGGGTGATCCGTTGCGGCTTGGGCAGGTCCTGATCAACCTGGCCAACAACGCAATCAAGTTCACCGAACGGGGCACGGTGAAAATCAGCGCCGACTTGCTGGGTGAGGCCAACGACGAAACGCTGCTCCAGTTCACGGTCAGCGATACCGGCATCGGCATGACCCCGGAACAGATTGAAAGCCTGTTTCAGGAGTTCAGTCAGGCGGACAGCTCGACCACCCGAAAATATGGCGGCACCGGTCTGGGACTGGCCATTTCGAAACACCTGGTGGAGATGATGGGGGGCGAAATCAAGGTGGAGAGCGCTCCCGGGGTGGGCAGCCAGTTCATCTGCACCTCCAGATTCGGCCAATCCCGCCGGCACGGCATCCGGGGCGCGACCGTCACGGCCTTCCCGTCCCCGGAGATCACCGGCCCCACCACCCCGGACCGGTCCCTCGACGGAGCCCATCTGCTGCTGGCGGAGGACAACGAACTCAACCAGCAGGTGGCCAGTGAACTGCTGGCCCGGGCGGGGGTGCGCGTGACCATCGTGCAGAACGGTCAAGAGGCGGTGGACCGGGTGGCGCGGGAACGTTTCGACGGCATCCTGATGGATCTGCAAATGCCGGTCATGGATGGCCTGGACGCCACCAGGGCGATCCGTCTGGGGGGATTCCGGGGAGCGGAACTGCCCATCATCGCCATGACCGCCAACGCCATGGCCAAAGACCAGGAAGCCTGTCTGGCGGCGGGCATGAACGATCACATCGCCAAACCCATCGACCCCGACACCCTGTACGCGGTGCTGGCCAAATGGGTCCGTCCCGCCGAGAAAACGGCGCCCCCGCGGCCGGATCCGCCGTCCACCGGGTCCGGCGCTTCCCTCCCCCCCCTGCCGGGACTTGACATCCACGCCGCCCTGCGGATCATGGGTGGCAATGTCGCATTGTACCTGGAGATCCTCTCCAGGTTCGCTTGCAAGCACCAGAAGGTCTGTCGCGCCATGGCCGACCTCCTGGAACTGCGGGAGTGGGACACCCTGGAACGCACGGCCCACACGCTCAAGGGGATCGCCGCCACCATCGGCGCGCTCGACCTGAGCAATACGGCGCGGGAGATCGAGCAGGGCGCCCAGGAGCGGGCCGGTCCGGAGGTGTTCCGTCCCCTGCTGGAGTCCGCCACCCGTGAACTGCAAGCCGTGCTCGCGACGATCGGCAACGCCATACCGGCACGGGTCGAAAGCGCGCCGCCCGAGACGGAGGAAGGCAAAACGGACCTGGAGGCGTTGACGCCTCTTTTCAGAATGGCCGCGGAGCGCGTGCGCAATTTCGACTCGGACGCGATGAGCATCGTCGTGGAGATGGAAAAAGTGGCGCACACGCAGAGGGATCGTCACTATCAGCTCAAATTGCGCCAATGCCTGGATGACTACGACTTCGAAGCCTGCCTGGAAACACTGCGAACGTGGGCCGGAGAAACCGGAGTGGCGCTGGACAACGAGGGGAACGCAACGTCATGACGCAATCGGAACAAGAGAGAAAACGCGCGGGGACCATTCTGCTGGTGGACGATCAACCGGACCAGATCCGGATCATCAAATCCGCCCTGGACCAGGATTTCTTCGTCAAGGTCGCCATCCGCGGGGAGATCGGCTTGCAGATCGCCGCCACCGGGGGGATCGATCTCATCCTGCTGGACATCCTGATGCCCGGAATGGACGGGTACGAGGTCTGCCGGCAACTGAAATCGAACCCCGGTTCACGGGAGATCCCGGTGATCTTTCTGACCTGCAAGGATACCCAGGACGACGAGGCCATCGGGTTGCAACTGGGGGCGGTGGATTTCATCCGCAAACCCAGCAGCGCGTCCGTCGTGTTGGCGCGCTGCCACAACACCATCGCCTTTCAAAACGCCAAGGAGAGCCTGAGGCGACAGAACGAACAACTGCAACAGGCGCTGAGGATTCGCGAGGATATGGAACTGATGTCCCGTCACGACCTCAAAGGCCCGCTCTCCGCCATCCTGGGTCTGCCGGAAATTCTGCTGGCCGACAACAATCATACGGATGGACAACGCATGTTGCTCAAGTTGATCGAGAGAAGCGGATACATCATGCTGGAAATGATCAACCGCTCCCTCGACCTGTTCAGGATGGAAAACAACAACTACACCCTGAATCCCGAACCCTTCGATCTGCTGGAAATCATCCTGCACATCATCGAGGATCTGCGCGCGAAGGCGAACACCAAAAAGATCGCCCTCACCCTCCCGGTCCTGGAACACCCCCGCGGATTGACGCCGTTCATGGTCATGGGGGAAAAAATGCTCTGTTACTCCATCTTCTACAATCTGATCCTCAACGCCATAGAGGCAACCTGTCATCCGGGGGAGGTCCGCATCCATCTCTCCTCGGAGGAAGGGTTCAGAAAGGTGCGCGTCACCAATCCCGGCGAGGTCCCGGCCGGGATCAGGGAACATTTTTTCGACAAATACGCGACTCATGGCAAAAAAAGCGGCACCGGACTGGGAACCTACTCCGCCTGGCTTTCCGCCAGGACCCAGGGGGGCCGGATCGAACTGGACACCTCCCAGCCCGGCGCGACCTCCCTGGTCGTGGCGCTGCCGAAATCCGCCGCCACCCCCGCCACCCCGGAAACCGGGACCACGCGCAAGCTGCGCATTTTGCTGGCGGAGGATGTGAACACGCATCAAGTCCTGATGACCGCCTATCTGATGCAGACCCCCCACCAGCTGGTGGTGGTGAACGATGGCATGGAGGCGGTCGCCCGTGTTCAGGAGGAGCGGTTCGATGTGGTGATCATGGACGTGCAGATGCCCAGAATGGACGGCTACACCGCCACCGGACGGATTCGCCAATGGGAGCGGGAGACGAAGCGCCCGCCCCTGCGCATCATCGCCCTGTCGGCCCACGCCCTGGACGACGAACAGGAGCGGAGCAGGGAGGCCGGGTGCGACCTGTACCTCGCCAAACCGATCCACAAGACCGCGTTTCTGGCCGAACTCGACAGGATCGCCGCTCAACCCGCCGCGGAGACGCCGTGACGTTCCAGAACGTTCAGCAAGGTGCGCTTGTTGATCGGCTTGCCCAGATGGGCGTCGCAGCCGGCCGCGAGACACTCTTTGGCCTCCCCCTCCATGGAGTGGGCCGACAGGGCGATGATGCGCAGGGGCGGGCGCTTCGTCTCCCGCTCCCACGCCCGGATCACCGCGGTGGCTTGCAGGCCGTTCATGACCGGCATTTCGATATCCATCAACA
>JADGCR010000192.1 GCA_015228895.1 Magnetococcales bacterium | reverse complement strand
CGGTCAACTCCTTTTTGTACTCCCCCTTGCGGTCACGGACGATGGGGGCCAGCAGCAACAGTCGGGTGCGTTCCGGGAGGGCCATGAGGGTGTCCACCATCTGGCTGACGCTTTGACTCTGAATGGGCTGCCCGCAGCCATGACAGTGGGGTTGGCCGATGCGGGCGAAGAGCAGGCGCAGATAGTCGTGAATCTCGGTGACCGTGCCCACGGTGGAGCGGGGGTTCCTGCTGCTCCCCTTCTGTTCGATGGAGATGGAGGGGGAGAGTCCCTCGATCGCGTCCACGTCGGGTTTGTTTTGCAGGCTCAGGAACTGTCTGGCATAGGCGGACAAGGACTCCACATAGCGCCGCTGTCCCTCCGCGGACAGGGTGTCGAAGGCCAGGGAGGATTTCCCGGAACCGGAAACTCCGGTGATGACCGTCAGTTGATTGCGGGGCAGAGAGAGATTAACGTTTTTTAGATTGTGTTCTCTGGCCCCGCGGATGATGATGTGCTTGTCGGACATGCCTTGGCATCCTTGGAGAAGAATCAATGGATCAAGATATCATGCCTCATTACATGGTGGAACTGGTTTTGGTGCGGCGTCCCCTGTTGGTGGTGGGAGGGGGGCGGGTGGCCGGACGCAAGATCGCCGGTCTGCTGGCCTGTCAGGCCCGGGTGACGGTGGTGGCCCCGGAACTGGTGGACCCTCAGGTGGCGGCCTGGGTGGAAGAGGGCGTGGTGGACCATCGCCCGGAACGGTTTTCCGAAGCGGCTCTGGAGTGGACGCCCCGTCCCGTGCTGGTGTTTGCCGCCACTGGCGAGGCGGCCTTGAATCGGGAGGTGGCCCGACTCTGCGCCGGCCGTGGGATTCTGTGCAATTCGGCGGATGATCCGGCTTGCAGCGGTTTTCTGGTGCCTGCGGTGGCGCGGCGGGGTCCGGTGAGCGTGGGCGTGGGGACCGGAGGGTTGAGTCCGGCCTTGTCCCGGCTGTTGAAGGAGCGCCTGGATGGCTGGCTGGAGCCGGGATGGGGTCGATTGGCCGTCTGTTTCGGGGCGTGGCGGGGACGGGTGACGGCCACCATTCCGGAGGGAGAACAGCGCCAGAGGTTCTGGCGTCAGGCGGCCCTGGAGGCGGTGGAGCAGGGGTGTCTGGAGGGGGAGGAACAGGATCTCTGGCTGGAGGAGCGTTTGGAACACCATCGGGAGCGGTGAACTTTTTTTGGGCCATGCTCGTTTTTTCGCTAATGGAAAAAATGGGAGTACCGATAAATTGATCAGGGAGTATTTTTAATGATAAATTCTGGTCAGCGGCGAGGCCGTCGGCGCATCCCACGCCAAAGGAGCAACGATCATGGCAAACAAGAGCAGTGAAGAGATTCTGGATGGGGTCCTGGCCCGCTTGCAGGGCATTTGGGCCTCCCCCATCAGCACGGAGCGGTTCGAATTCGAACTGAAGCGCCTGGAGCGGATCGCCATGGAGTATCGGCGTCAGGAACCGGTACGGGCCTTTTATCTGTTGGGGCTGGTGGCCACGCTCCAGGAGGATGCCCGACAGATGCGCGCCCATTTCAAGAACGGGTTGTGGCACAGCGACAACGACCCGGACGTGCGCCACGGCTATGGAGCCTGTCTGGCCCGTCTGGGCTTCTTCTCGGAGGCCCGTGAACAGTATCAGATCCTCTATGAAGAGAATCGGGGGGACCTGGATCTGCTGGCGGAGCTGATTGTGACCAGTCTGGCGGCGGGACGGATCCAGGAGGGGGTGCGGTGGATTCAGGAGTGGAGCCGTCTGAACCCGGAACGCCCCATCGAGGAGGCGGAATCGATTGCCAGAAACGGCGCCTTGCTGGAACGCTTCGGGGTCTCCGATGACGACGTGGAGCGTTTGCAGAAACTGGCGACCGGCATCCTGGAACGGGAACGCACGGACGTGAAGACCATCAACTACACCGGCATCCCCCCGGAAAATCCCCAGTGGATCAGCGCGGATCTGGTGGTGGACGAGTCCGAGGAGGTGGTGGAGGCCCTGAACCACAAACTGGCCGGCGTCCTCAACAAGACCGCTTCCCCGCCCCGGTTGGCGGAACTGGTGGTGTTCGGTTACAGCAGTGATGTCAAGTCCACGGGGGCGTTGTAAAACGGTCCTGCTCGACCTGCGGCGCGGGAGATGAGGCTGGAAAGCGCATCTCCCGCGTCACCCCGTGCCAATCCGGCCTGCCAATCCAAGCCCCCTTCCGGCGACTCTCACTCCTTGTCCAACCCCTGCTCCTCGTCGGCGAACTGCTCCAGAGCGGCCAAACTGGGGATGTGAATGGTGCGGCTTTTGACCTCGATGAGATTCAGGTTGCTCAGCTTGCCCAGAATGCGTGAAAAGGTCTCCGGTTGGATGGAGAGACGGGAGGCGATGATCCGTTTGGAGGCGTCCAGACGTACCACCGCCTGATCCGGAGGAGCGCTGGAGGAGGAACTCTTGTTGGCCAGCAGATAACGGGTCAGACGAACCGGCGCGGTCTGCAGGCTCAGATTGCGGATCTCCGACAGCTGACCCCGCAACCGTTTGCTCATTTCCGCCATCATGCGAAAACAGGTTTCCGGGGACTCCCGCAGGATGCCCATGAAGATCTTGTTGTCGAAGGAGAGCACCACGCTGGGTATCAAGGCGGCGGCAAACACCGGATAGGTCTGCTGTTCCATGAACATCACCGCCGTGGCGATGGACTGTCCGGGACTGACGATTTCCAGCACCTTCTCCCCGCCGTTGGCGGCCACATAATACAGTTTGATCCGCCCCTTGAGCAGGATGAAAAACCGGTCCGCCGGCTCCAGAGCGGCGAACAGTGGTTCGTTCTCCGCCAACTGGTGCTGACGGGTGCCACGCTGCACACGGACCATCTGCTCCCCGGAGAGCGCCTTGAACAACGGCGCTTCGCGAAAAACCCTGTGGATCACCTCTTTGCTCTGCATTTTCCGCCCCCTCTCCTTGCGCTCCATGGAGCATCAGAATATCCAAGAATTCATGGAAAAGAAAGGCATCTCCGAGTGACGGGTGCCAATGGGCGCGTGGGTGCGGCTCCTCTAAACAGGGGGCGCCTCTCCTTCCGGTTTGGCCGCCATGGGGCAGGTGAACACATCCGCCTTCATCTCATCCATCGGGAACGCCCCGGCAAAGGGTTGAGGAACCACCTCCTGACGTTGACACTCCGCCGCGATGACCCGTTCCAGAAGCGTGGCGCAGGAGAGATAAATGGAATCCTCCCCGTGTTCCCTCACCTTGTCCAGCATGGGAGCCAACCACCGTCCCAGATGATGTTCCAGGAATTTCCGGCTGGCGTCCGCGGTCACAGCCTCCTCTTCGGCCCATTCATTGTCCAGCGCGTAAGCCTGTTTGACCAGCAGCAGGCTGTAAAATTCCAACTCCGTGCACAGATGATCCGGCATTTCCGGATTGGCGTCGGAAACCTGCATCCCGAAGGCGCGGTAGAAGCCATTGATATCCGACAATTCCACCACCTGTCCGCCAATGCGCTGCGCGTCTCCATAGGAGGTTTCGTGCAGGGAGATCACATTCCTGCCCTGGAAAAGACGGCAATGCAACGCCTGCAAGGCTTCCAGATCCACGCCGCTCCACCGTTCCCGGAGGGTCTCGAACGCCTCGGCCACCTCCACGGGGGAGAGATCCCGCAATTCGTCCAATTGTTGCCGCATCTGGGCCTGCCGTTCCTCCTGCGGATAGGTGAAGCACAGCGCCAGCAAACGGAACAAGGCCGCCTGCTTCAACAGCGCTTCCATGCGCCCCTCCAACGCCTCGTCTCCCGTGGGGGCAAGGGTTTGATCGGTCATGAGTTCATACTCCAAAAGAATGGTTCCTCGGATGCCGTCCCACAAAACCAAAGAGAGCCAAGACCAGCGCCTTGGCTCTCCCGGACAAAAGAAAACGACAACTCCCCTGGCCGCCTATTTGGCCAACTTCAGCGGCACCCAGTCGGACCACGCCTTGCGCGCACCCACTTCCTGAGAGGCTCCTTCCCATACCGCGAAGGCCATGACGGTATTCTCACCCGGCGTCAGACGCGGGGCGTTGGCGCCCTGCGCCGCCATGGGGGTGGTGATCACCACATGCCACTTGCCATCCTTCCACACACCACGGCCATCGGCCTCCTGGTGCATTTTGGTGGTCAGGGTGCCGAAACCCTCGGCAACCTGGTCCAAAACCGGGCTGGGCCGGTGCGAGGCCACCGGATTGTCCACCCCGATGGCGCCCATGTAGGAACGGACATCCAAGGCCTTGAGCAACTGATCCGGATAGATGTCGATGGACGCGTTGGGATAGTTGTCCTTGATGGTGATATCCCGTTTGCGATCCAGGTCAGCCTGGAAAGCGGCACGCCACTGGATGATGTTCACCTGTTCCCCCGGCGCGCCCATCATGGGATTGGGCGGGCTGTCGGCCTTGTAGTTGACGGGCAACTCCACCGCCACCTGGTCGCCGAAACGGTCCACCACCATGCGGTCGCTCCGGGTGGTGTCCTTCCACTCCAGCAGCACGCTCAGATTGTGTCCGTTATGCACGGAACGCACGGAGAGTTCCTCCACCGCGGGGGTGGCCCTGGTGGGCATGGCCACGACCTGGGGCTGCATCTTGACCATCACCGGCTTCACCTGCTCCCACTCCTTGGCAAAGGGATCAAGGAGGGGAGAGGTTCCGGGCACTCGGCCAACACTCAATCCCCCTTCGGGAACGGGTGCCGGCTTGGCCAACTGGGCGGCATAGTGGG
>JADGCR010000191.1 GCA_015228895.1 Magnetococcales bacterium | reverse complement strand
GGGGGGGGGCGGTGCGGGGGGGGGGGGGGGGGGGGGCGCCCGACCCGGCGGGGGGGGGGGTCACGGTGGCGGGGCGCTGGGGAACCGGGGTGGCCGGCGCCGGTGTCACGGGGGGGGACTGCACGGCGGCGATGGCGGGAGCCGTCACGGTGACGGGGGGAGCGCCCTGTTCCGTGGGGGGCGCGGGGTTCGTCACCGGGGGAGGCGCCAGTTCCGGTTTGGAGGCGGCGCTCACTGGCGTGGAAGCAGATGTCGGCGTCCCGGTGCGCGGCGGGGTGACAGGGAGTTCAGTCTTGGGTACGATTATTGCCTCTTGAGATGCGGGCGCCAAAGAAACCACAGCCGGCGGTTGACCCGGTGCCACGGGGGGCTTGAGCGCTTTGGCCACGGGAGGAGCGGGGATTGTGGCCAACTCCGGGATCGGCGTGTACCGATTCAGCAGGTAAGAGAACCCCACACCCACTGCAATTCCCACAAAATAGGGTGTGAATGTGCGAAAGAGCCAATGAGCGAATCGAAACAATGTTTTTCTCCTTAAGCGGGCTGCGGAATCGGCAGAAAGGCCATCGACTTGCAAGAATACCTGATTCCCGCGCGAAACGCATCCAATGACATGCAAAATGTAAAAAAATTTTTTCCTCCTTTGCGCTCTTGCGAGAAAGAAATATTTTAAAAGAACGTGTAAGCCTGACAAACGTAGCCGCATTAAAGGACTCTTCACACCATGGACCTAGCCAAGCTGATTCAGGAACTGCTCGACTCAAGCATGCAGCGCCTCGGAGACGAGGCAGTGGAGAAAATTGCAAAAGCAATTGATATGGCATGTCTTTTCCATGAAAAACAAGTCCGCAAGCTGGACTCCGCCCCCTATGTGACCCACTGCCTGAATGTTGCTCAAAGTTGTCTGGACTGGGGACTCGCAGACACACAGGCGGTATGCGCGGCCCTGTTGCACGACGCTCTGGAAGACGCCCCCGCCCACCTGGAACCGGAACGGCGCATCCACGAATTCGATCCCGACATTCTCACCCTGGTGGTGGCCCTGTCCAAAATCCGCAGTCTGCAAACCGGCAGCGGGGATCTCCCCGCCACCTACCGGCGCATCCTGATGGCGGCCTCTCTGGATTTGCGGGTGTTGCTGATCAAGATGTTCGATGTGCTGCACAACTCCCAGTCCCTGGAGGTGCATGGTCCCACCAAGGCCAAGAACAAGGCCAGCCTCTCCTTGATCTATGTGGGCGTGGCCAGACGGTTGGGGATCATGGAACTGGCCGACACCCTGATCGACCTCACCCTGCCCCACATCATGCCGGTGCAGTACCATCGCGCGCAAAAAAATCTGGACGACCTGCTCCGTCGGGGCGCCGCCAGCATGCAACGGATCACCGGCAACCTGGATATGGTCATGGGAGAGGATCTGGCGCTGGATTTTGTCGTGGAACCGAAAAAAATCTCGGATTTTTTCTATCTCACCGAAAAGCCGGGCACCGGGCGACTGCTGCTGGTGGGATGGCCAGCCTATCGTCTGCGCCTGCTGGTGGAGGACGATGACGCGGCCTGGCGCACCCTGGGCAAGATGCACTCCTTGTTCGGTCCCCTTCCCCGCCACGTCCGGGACTATCTGAACGCCCCCCGCGTCAACGGTTTCCGCGCCCTGACCACCCGCATCATCTGGGACGGGCATCCGCTGAACATTCATGTGGTCCGCAAACGGGACGAACTGGCCAACCGCCTGGGCGTGCTGGCCAAATGGGGGGAGAGCGGACCGGACCCCACCCGTTACATGCGCCTGCTGGCCACCCTGGGCGACAGCGATTTGCGCATGTCCGAGGTGCATGCCCATGTGTTGCCCGACATGCTGGACGTCTATTCCCCCAAGGGGGACCGTTTCACCTTTCCGGTGGACTCGGTGGTGGTGGATTTCGCTTACATGGTCCATACGGAACTGGGAGAACGGTGCATCGGGGCCAAAATCAACGGCATCCACCGTCCCCCGGAATACCCCATGTCCGATGGGGACGTGATCCGGATTCTGACCGCCAAGGGGGCCCGCCCCCAACGCTCCTGGCTGGATTGCGTCAAAACCGCCCGCGCCCGCACCATGGTCAAACAGGCCCTCAAAAACCAGGAGGCCATTGTCCGGGGCATCAACCGCAATGTGGCCTCCGGCACCTTCCAGCTCACCTCCCTCACGGGTCAGGACATTCTCTGGTCCACCTGTTGTCTGGCGACTCCCGGCATGCCCATCGTGGGGCGTCTCTCCGAAGAGGGGCGCTGGATCGTTCACTGGGCCAACTGCATCAAGATTCAAGGAACCCAGTGGGAGACCGGGCAATGGGCCATTCAGCCGGGCGCCGAGGCCCTGCAGATCACCTTCACGGTCCACCACCGGGCGGGCGCGCTGCTGGAGGTTCTGGAACTGCTCGCCAAACTGGGGATCAACGGACAGACCATTCAGGGCAAGGGACGCACCGCGGACATCTACGTCATCAGCATGGAGCTGGATGGCAAAAAGCCTTCGGTTCTGGGGAAACTGCTCCACGAACTGCTCCGTGTGAGCGCGGTGCAGGAAATTCTGAGCTATGGCTGGCGTCAGCCCTACGACACCGGCTCCTCCCAGTCCCACAAGCGGAAACCCTACTCCCCTGAGTAGATCGCTCTCCACCCGACAAAACAATCTTGCCAAATACCCATCATTCCGGTACAAAGCATCTGTACGCCCATTCCTTTGCCCAGGATCGCCATCACATGAAAATTCTCATTGCGGATGATGAACCCCACAATCGACTCTTGATGGAAAGAATTCTGGAACCATTCGGCGTCTGCGACCTGGTGGTGAATGGACAGGAAGCCGTGGAGGCCTGCGAGTTGGCCATCGGCGACTCGGAGCCTTATCACCTGATCTGTCTGGACATCATGATGCCTGAGATGGATGGACAGGATGCCCTGCAACGCATCCGCGCCCTGGAACGGACCAACGGGATCGATGAGGGCCATGAGGCCACGATCTTCATGGTGACCGCCCTCAACACCGAGGAACATGTGGTGCGGGCCTTTTTCCACGGGGGTTGTACCGACTACATCGCCAAACCGGTCACCCGCGGTCTCGTCGTGGACAAGTTGCGTCAGTATGGTCTGGTCACGACGTGACGCTCAATAACGGAAGGCGACGCACCCCTGGCACAGATCACCACGCCAACCCCGCTGGCAGACGGAGGGGTGGGGTTTCTGACCATCCGGGCAACGGCGCGTCCCCCGCACAAAATTCTGTTGGGCGCCACTCCGCAGCGTTCTGATCACCCCTCCGAGGACTTCGCTTCTCCAACGCTTCGAGATCAAAGCCAGTTTCGCCATATGAGGCAGGGCGGCCAGCAGTCCGATCCCGCCCGCTCTGGGTAATTTCTTCTTGGCGAGCTCTTTGTGCGCTGTCTTGGCATGCATGCTGTTTCTCCTTTTTTGTATGTATTCATTGGGGCGACAGGAACCGACAGAAACGTCCGTCACTGCGAAGAACCTGCATTCAAGGTTTGTGCCATATGGTTTTTTTAATGGGTGGCAATATTATAATCTATTGATTTCAATAATAAATTAGTGCACAAGAAAATATCGGCGCGTTGGCATCCATCCCGGGTGCCAGCAGATTGACGACAAGGCTTTGACAGACCACCCCGGCCAGCGGAATGCCCGGACCCGCGACACGCGCCTTTTTTTCTTGACATTCCCTTCGAACCTGTCAAAAGAGTCGGTGACCAGATGGACGATGCCCAACAAGATCAGGGAGCGCTTCGGCTCGCAGGATGTCAGACCCCTCCATTCCGGACCCCGCCACCCCGCGTCTCCTGTCCGATTACCTCGCCCGTGGGCAATGGCGGTTCAAGGAAGCGGTCAACCGTTTCAACCGGGAATCACCACCCGGACCAGCCGGCGTGTTCGGCGGCTTGTTCGCCTTTCACTGGCTGCGCCGGGAGATTCATCCCCGCTACCGGGAGGCGGTCCTTGAGGTCTCGCGAAATCCGGAACTCGTCTGGTTCACCGCCCTGCTCCAGGAGGCCGGCAGCCAGGAGGAGTTCATCACCCGCTTCATGGCGCATCACGATCTCCAACACCCCACCGACGCCATTGTGACGCAATGGAACGGGCTGGGACTGTTCCAGGAAACCCATGCCGGGGAGGTGCGGCGCATCCAGCGGCAACAAAAAAACATCGCCCTGGAAACCGGCGGTCCCGAAGACCGTCAACGCATGGCCCTGGTGGACGCCCTCCCCGCGCGCCCTGGTGGCAAACGGTTCCTCAAGGCTGGATTCATTCCCCGCATGGCCTGCCCCCAATCCTGCCGCCACTGCATGTTCGTCTGGCGCCCGCCCCTGCGCAACGCGCCGGATCCGGATCCGCTGCTCCGATGGATCAATCAACATGGCGACGCCCTGCTGTTCACCGGCGGCGATCTCGCCCCGGAGCTGCCGCTGTTTCTCACCGCCATCCGCACCATGCAGCAAACCCGTTCCTTCGCCATTCTGCTCAATGGCAGCCATGCCGACTCCCCGGAAAACGCCCGCGCGCTGTTTTCCGCCTTGCACGAGGCCAACCGGAACCGCCCCCGTCCCGCCGAGGTGTTGGTGCAGATCAGTTTCGATGAATTTCATCAGGAGATCATCTCAGGAGCGGACGGCACGCTGCGGGAGCGGATTCCCGTGTCCCATGTCGCCAACCTGCTCCAGGCCGCCACGGAGTTTCCCGCCATCGGGCTGGTGCTTTTGCACAAACAGAACCGCCTGAACTTCTCCGAC
>JADGCR010000190.1 GCA_015228895.1 Magnetococcales bacterium | reverse complement strand
GGCCAGTTTTCCCTTGGAGACCCCGCGGGTGGACTGGGTGGTGAGATGCCCCTTCCAGTTGCTCCCCTTCAGGACCACCCCTTCTGCCGAAAGCTGGGTGTTCAGGGCTTGACCACTGCTGATCTCGTCCCCCAGGGCGCGGGTATCGGTCAACGACAGGTCCACGTAGGTCTTGGTGGTGGAAATCATGCGGGTGAAACGTCCATTGACGCTGTGGTTGACCCCATACAGACCTTTGACCCGGGAGGTGTGATTCATGAAACCCACTTCGTTGACGGAAAAATTCAACAGCAGATCCTTGCCCAGCATCAGATCCCGCATCAGGGTCTGCCCGGCTCCGGCGTTGAAGCTCTGATTCGGCTTGAATCCGGAAGAGTGGCGGACGTTGTAGCCGTTGGAGACAAACCAGTTGTGCATGAACGCCCCCAATGGCTGACGCTCCGGGGAGTAGTTGGCGGAGAGGTTCTCCGCGATGTCCCTGGCTTCCGTCAGCTTGTCGGCGGATTCGTTCTCCTGGAAGTTGGCGGCCATGGAACCGCTCAGGCTCATCTCCGGGGTGAATTGATAACTGCTGCCCGTGATCACGCTCACGGTCCGGTTGGTGGAGGGTCCACCCCCATCATTGCCCGCCCCGCCGATGGAAAACTGCTGCGTGGTGACGCCGGTACGGATGGAACCGGAAAAAAACAGCGGCATCTCCTCCGAGCGCCAGAAGGCGGAAGTTCCAAGCTGCTGGTTGGTGAGAAAGGCCTCCTCCCGTTGCGAGGAGGTCACGGCGGCCTGAATGCGGGAATAGTTCCCCAGGGAGTTGGCCGACCACACCTTGCCACCGGTCAGGGTGTGATTGAACACCACCGAATCGTCCGTGGTGGCGCTCTTCGCCCCCTGGAAATGACTCCTGGCCACGGAACGCTTCAAAAACAGGTCGGCGGTCTGCTCCTCGAAACTTTTGCTGATGCCCAACGACAAGGTGTCCGAGGTGAAACGGCCCTCGTTGCGGTCGATGGCGGGCACCGACAGGCCGTAGAGTCCGGCGTGGTTCTTGCTGCCCCGCAGATCCCGGTTGTGGTCCAGGCGCAACGCCACCCGGACATCCCCCTCCGCGTTCTTGTAGTCCTGGCTCAGACCGATGAGTTCCCGCAAATTGGCCTGACCACCGTTCCCCTCCCCTTCGCTGGAATCGTCCATGGTGCGATTGTAGACCACCTTGAGGGGAAAGCGGCTCTCCGGCAACACCGCGACATCAAACGCTCCGGAGAAGGTCCGCATCAAACTGTCGGAGTTGGTGTCCTTGCCGCTGGCGGAGGCCCAGATGAAACGCTGGGTGGAATTGGCCCCAACGGAGGCCATGGCGTTCCACTGCACCACCCAGGGCTTCCAGACATAGCCCTTGTAACCTCTGGAAAGGTTGGCATTGACAATGCTCACATGATCCATATTGGATTTATTGTCTTTCATCATGCTGCTGGTCAACTGAAAACCGGAGAATCCCCACACCCGCCAAGGCACGGGCTGCGCCTTGAAACGCACGGGCCAGAATTGAAACGCCCCCCAGGCGGGAGCGGCGACCGTGCAGACGCTCCAGACAAGGCAGACGGCCAGCAACCAGTGACCGGCATGACGTGCTTTCCTGATGGAGACGACAAGGCGTTCATGGGGCATGGGATCCGGGCTTGCGGGTCTCCCCGGCCACGGGATGGGCATTGGTGGTGCCGGGTTTCGGCAATGGCAGGTAGTATTCCTCATTGATGGAGACCGGCGTTTGTTCCCTCAGACGTTTCTTGAGAGTCTCCCAGGCCAGATCCGCCGTTTCCCGCACCAGGAGTGACCGGATACGTTTCTGGGCCTCCTGGAACGGAACCAGTTTTGGAGGAATGCGATCATCCAGGCGAAAAATGGCCACACCTTCCAGAACCATCACCGGGTCTGTCACGGCCCCAACCGGAATTTTTTCGAGGGCTTTTTCCGCTTCAGGAGCCAACATACCCTTGTGGGAATAGTCCATTTTCCCACCCTGTCGGGCCGAGGCGTCTCCAGAGTGGGTACGTGCCATTTCGGCAAAATCGGCCCCGGCCTTAAGCTGTTTCACCAGTTCCTCGGCTTTTTCGTGAGCGGCCTTCCAGGCTTCCCCCCCCGCACTGGGCGCCACGGAGAGCAGGATCACCGAAGTCTTCTGATCCATCGGCTCGGTGAATTTGTCGGGATGGGCCTGGTAATAGGCTTGCAGGGCCTTCAGGTCGGGTTCGGGCAGGGCGCGCACCGAGGTTTCCAGTTGTCTGAGGAGGGATTGTTCCTGCAATTGCTGCACAAGCAGGGGCAACAGACTCTCGCGTCTGGTTTGCCATTCCGGATTCTTCTCGTTTTTTTTCTCGTAGTCGGCGACCGTCCGGTCAACGAACTCCTGATCGGGAACCAGTTTGCGCCGTCTGGCCTCCTGGACCAGCAGCAGGTTGTCCACCAGGGAGTTGCCCACCTCCCGTTGCAGGGCCGCCCGTTGCTCCAGGGGAACGGTGCCATGATAGAACTTCTGGCGGATGCCGACCCGCACCGCGTCGAAAAACGCCTCGGCCTCGATCACCACACTCCCGACCTTGGCAAACGGTGACTGACTCTTGACTGCGGGCTCGATCTCCGCGGCCCCCACCGCTCCGACGCTCCAGACCAGCGCCAAGCCGGCCAGCACATTGACTCCAGACCACGAAACAGGCTTGCCGACCGATGTCTTGTCCACGGAAGAGACCCCCAATAAAACAAGGTCAGACAAAAAAAGCCGTGGCTTTTTCTGTCTGACCTGGAATGTTCAAGAATGAAAGGTGACTGAAAGTCCCATCATTTGTTGTGACAGGCCAGACACACTTCGCTGTTGGTGTTGGTGGTGCGCAGGAAGGCCACCTGGTTGGCCGCCGCCGTGGCGGCGTTGTGCGGATCGTGGCAGCTGGCGCACTCCACGAACGGTTGGGTGACGCCGCTCAGGGTACGGGTATAGAGCATCATTTCCGTTTTGGAACGGGTGCCGCTGGAGTCGGAGTCCACCCACCAGGCGGGCACGCCATTGATGGTGGATTTGTAGACGTTGTTGAAATCCTTGTCCTTGAACTTGGTGGAGGTATAGGCGCCATCCGCATCCCCGCTCACCAGGCCACCACCGGCATACTGGATGCTGATGGGATGGTCGTTGCTCAGATCCGCTCCCAGATTCGGGAATGAACCCGCGCCGGTCATCTTGGTCCCCGCGGGAGCCGTGCCCGCACCGGTACCCGGAGCGTTGATCATCACGTCCATGGCCTGGGTGCCGTCGTGGCAGGAGAGACAGGCCAGGGAGACCGAACCCACGGCGGCTTCGGAACCATCCAGGGTGGAGGTGTTCAAAGCGGAGTAACGGGTGTAGGTGGTGGAGGGCAGAGCCCGGTTCCACAAGGGAACGGAGGCGCTGGTATCGGAACCGTGCGGGGTGTGACAGAAGACACAGACCTCACCGGAGCCGCCACCGGCCGCGCCGAACTGGGAGGAACCGCCGGCGCCCAGATCGTGTTTGCTGCCTTGAATCCCGGCGATGGCCGCGGAGACTCCCATGACGGTGACCACGCCGACCAGGGCGGTCAGGGTCAACAACGAAGTTTTTTTGGTCGGTGCGTTCATATAGGTTTCCCCTGCAAAATAAGTGGATGTGAAAGTGAATAATGTGTGTATTGATTATCCATATTGCAAAGGCAGGGCCAAGATTCCCGACCCCGGACCAGCAGGGGAAAGAACAAAATAAATCATTGCATAACAAACAGTTGAAAAACATTCACGCAGCGCTCCGGCGCGAATCCCCAGAGATCGTCCCGCCCGCGCCCGCTGGGGGTTCCCGACTTTTAGAAACCAAAAAGGCCGGCTTTCCCATTATCAAGAAAACCGGCCTGCGGAGGGGGTGTCGCCACTCCGGTTCACTCTTTGGGCTTCAGGGTCGCCAGAGTCTTGAACGCCTTGCCCAGACTCCCTTCATCCTCCTTCAGGCGGGCCGGACGGAAGACGTCCACCTTGCGGAAGCCCTGATCCACCATGTACACCCGGCCATCCTCATCCAGCGAAATCATGGCGGGCAGCAGATATTTGGCCCGTTCGGTATCGTTGCCACGGGTGCCGACAAACATGAGCAGTTGGCCTTCCCGGTTGAAAATCTGGAAATTGGCGTGGGAGGCGTCCGAAACATAGAGATTGTTCTCCTTGTCTATGGCAATCCCCTTGGGCCGGGCGAACTGACCCAGGCGGCGCCCCACAGAGCCGAAGGCGCGCACGAACTTGCCCTCCTGGGTGAAAGACTGAACGCGGAAATTGCCCCCGTCAACCACATAGACCAAGCCGTCCGGTCCCACCGCCACATCCCGCGCCAGATTGAACTCCCCATCCTCGCGGCCCCGTTTGCCAATGGCGAACAGGTACTTCCCGGACAGACCGTCGAACACCTGCAGGCGATGATTTTCCGGTTTGCCTTGGGCGCTGCCCGTATCCAGTGCGAACACACGGGTTCCATCGGGATTGACCGCCACGGAAGAGGGATGCTCGAACAGGTCCGGCCCCCCCATGGATCGCAGATATTTTCCATCGCCATCATAGACATTGACCAGTTTTTTGGTGCCATCCATGACGTACAGGTTGCCTTTGCCATCCAGATTCATACCCATGGGCTTGAGCAATCCGCCCGGATCCTCCTTGCCGATCTCCCTGGCCCGTCCCTTGGCGGGATCCAGCAGCAGCACGGTGCGGTTGACCGTATCACCCACATAGACCCGTCCCTGAAACGCCGCCACGCCGAAGGGCTTGCCGAACCA
>JADGCR010000018.1 GCA_015228895.1 Magnetococcales bacterium | reverse complement strand
GGCCCTGGGTCTGGCGGCGTTGCGGGCCCATTGTCCGGTTCCGGTGATCGGGGTGATCGAACCGGGTTGCCGCGCGGCCCTGGAGTTGACCTCCGGGCTGGAGAGGGCGGGACGGGTGGGGGTGATCGGCACCCGTTCCACGGTGGCCAGCGGGGCCTACCCGGACCGTTTGGCGACGCTGGATTTGCGGATTCAGGTGGTTTCCCTGGCCTGCCCCCTGTTCGTCCCCCTGGTGGAGGAGGGGTGGCTGGACCATCCGGCGGTGCGCATGATTGTGGAAGAGACGCTGGCGCCGCTGTTGTCCCACTCCCTGGACGCCTTGATACTGGGTTGCACCCACTATCCGGTGTTGGCGCCGGTGATCGCTCAGGTGATGGGGACGGGGGTGCCGCTGGTGGACTCCTCCGCGGCGGTGGCGGACGAGTTGGGCCGCTACCTGGGGGCGGTGATCCAGCCCGCCCCGCCGGATCAGACGCGGAAAATCGAGTTTCTGGTGACGGACGTGGCGGATCGTTTCAGGGAGATGGCGGTGCGTTTCATCGCCGGGGTCTCCGAGGGATTGGTTGAAATGGTGGATCTTTAATGGATGATGGAGGAGTTGCAACATGGCTGAGTCGCAATGGGTCGTGAATGTGGAAGGGGCCACTTTCGAGCGCGAGGTGCTGGAGCGCTCCGGGGCGGTGCCGGTGCTGGTGGATTTCTGGGCCACCTGGTGTGGCCCGTGCCGCACGCTGGGGCCGCTGTTGACCAAACTGGCCAACCAGATGGACGGGCGCTTCGTGTTGGCCAAGATCGATTCGGACCGCAACCCGGATCTGGCCCGCCGGTACAACGTGCGGGGCATTCCCGCGGTCAAGCTGTTCGTGGATGGGGAGGTGGTCGATGAATTCACCGGCGCTCTGCCAGAGTCGCGGATCGTCGCTTTTCTGGATCACGCTCTGCCCTCCGGGGCGGACAAGCTGGCCCGGCAGGCCCGCGCCCTGCTGGAGCGGAGTGATTTCCCCCAGGCCGAACGCTTGTGCGAAGAGGCGCTTTCCCTGGAGCCGACCCATGCCGCCGCCCTGCTGGGTCTGACCAGGATCTGTCTGGCCACCGACCGGATGGAGCAGGCCAACGCCGCCTTCTCCCGTTTGAAACCCCGCGACCGGGAGAGCGCGGAGGCCAGACTCGTGGCCGCCAAATTGGTTTTCTCCTCCTCCGTCGTGGACCTTGGACCCTTGGAGGAGAGCGTCGCGGCCCGTCCCGACGACCTGTCCGCCCGCATGGCCTTGGGCGAGGCCCTGGTGGCCGCGGAGCGCTACGAGGAGGGGTTGATCCAGTTTCTGGAGGTGGTGCGCCGGGACCGCAGGTTCGGAGACGACGCGGGGCGCAAGGCCGTCATCCGGGTGTTCGATCTGCTGGGTCCCGGCCACCCCCTGATCGCCACCTTCCGGCCCCGGTTGTCGGCGCTGCTGTTTGCGTGAAGGCGCGCCAGGGAGGCTGGCGCTGCGGGGCGCGTCAAAAACTGACCTGGGACCGTCCGGCCGTCTTGGCGCGGTAGAGGGCGGCGTCGGCCTTTTCCCACCAGGTTTCCAGGGTGTCGGCGGGGAGCCATTGGGCCAGGCCCACACTCACGCCCAACGTGGCGCAACCGGGGGCGTGGATACCCAACCCCTTGACCAGACTGCAAATCCGCTCCATGAGCAACGTGGCGTTTTCCAGCGTGGTGCAGGAGAGAATCATGGCGAACTCATCCCCGCCCACACGGGCCAACAGATCCGAATCCCGCACCGTGCAGGCGAAGGTCCGGGAGACCCTCTTCAGGACCACGTCCCCCTCCCCGTGACCCATCCGGTCGTTGATCGCCTTGAAATGATCCAGATCCATGCAGGCCAATACCAGGGGATGGCCATGACGCTGGGCGTTGGCCATCTCCGTGTGGGCGCGCTCCTCGAAAACCCGACGGTTGACCAACCCCGTCAAGGCGTCCCGGCGCGCCTGATCGTACAGATCCTCATACGCCAACGCCCGCTCCAGCGGTCCGCGCAACTCCTGCAACACCTCCTCCTCCAACCTGAAGAAGGTCGTCGAGGTCAAATTGGGCCGGGGGTGGATGAGCAGCAGACAGTCGCTTTGATCCGGGTCCAGGGGCCAAAGGTGATAATAGAGGTTGATCTCCGGCAGAAAATCGCCGGCGGCGCACGGCGTGGTGGTGGACATCAACGACAAGGCCGCCTCCTGCAACTGCAAACGGTCGGGACCATGACAGGAGCAGGCCGTATGCACCCGTTGCCGTCCACAGCGCCGATAGGCCACCAGATTGTGGGGAGTCATGGGGTACAGCCATCTGGAAAAGGCTTCGATCATGGCGTCCAGATCCAAGGTCGTGCCCAGCTGCCGGTGCAACTCGTAAATGCGACCCAGGCGCTGCGTCTCCCGTTTGTACTCCTCGATCTCCTCGATCAAGTCCCGGGGCTGTTTGGCAAACAGCGATGGATCGACCATCGACGTGCGGCGGTTTTCCAAAGTGATGCTGATGCCCATTGTCTCCACCTCCCTGCTTTTGTGTCTGGCGCTTTTTTGCTGCCTGATTTTTAATGCAAGATACTGCCAAGTTCGTGCCAATTAATCATCGTTAGTATAAGTGATTAATAAAAGGTTATAATTCAGGAGATGAATCAAGCAGCTTGATTCGTTGTCAGGGGCCAAAGGGGCAAAAGAGGCGCAGTCAGTGAATTGGCGGCAGAGTTTGCCGAGTGGTCTCCCGATCCCTCCGGGTCGCCAGGAGGGATCGGGAGATGGAGGTTTACAGCAGATTTTGTATCTGGATGGGGGATTGATTGGCCTGAGCCAGGATCGCACCCCGGCGTGATCGTGGATGCTGGCGCTGGCCAAGGTGGTGCGGGCCAAACAATTCATGCAAAAGATCGTCTGTCGCGCAGTACACAGGAGAGGATAAAATGTTCTGGCGGCATGGTCTGATCCGTCTGTTTCGATTGTGTTCGCTCAAAGACAGAGACAGCCATTTGGACTCTCTGCCGTATGATCGAAAACGAGTCGAGCATCGCGTGTCATTCTCATGCAGCTTGCACCCGTGGTGTGATCGAGCAGATAATGCATGGACCAGTAAATTTTCTATTGACATTTTGCATTGAATCATTTGATTCTGGATACGTTCTCTGCCAGTGGCAGCAGAACCTGCAAAGGCCTCCGCTGAGCCAGCCTGGCGAATCAGCGGTTTTTTTATGCCCATCGAGGTCCTGCCTTGATTTTTTCCAAACTCGCTGGTGTGTCGGCCACATAGGCAGTAATGAAGTTGGCCGTTTTTGCTCCCGTCAAAGCAATCACGACGATATAATCCCCATCACGACAGTCGCGTCAACATAGAAATTTTCTGTCAATTTAAAAGATGATCCAGCGCGCCCTGGCAGGCGCAGCGACAAGAATCGGCGCTATTTCTTGGCGGGTTTGGCCACCCAGCGTTCGATGGTCTGCCTGAGGGTCGCGCCCCGCACGGGCTTGCTCAGATAGTCATCCATGCCCGCCGCCAGGCACCGTTCCCGGTCCCCCTTCATGGCGTGGGCGGTGAGGGCCACGATGGGGGTGCGGGGCGCGGTGGGGGATTCCAGGGAGCGGAACTGGCGACAGGCGGAAAAACCATCCATGCGGGGCATTTGGCAATCCATCAGCACCAGATCGTAACGGTTGCAGGCCAGCATGACCAGAGCCTCCTCGCCGTTGTTGGCCATGTCCGGGACGATGCCCTGAAAACGCAACTGGCTTTGCAGCACGTTGCGGTTGGTCTCGTCGTCCTCCACCACCAGGAGCCTGATCCCGCTGGAAGCCGGACCGGTGGCGGGCTCCGCCGGGGAGCCGACGTCGGCCCGCCGGTCGGCAGGGGCGTCGTGGTCCGCCATCACCAGCCCCAGATCGAGCTCCACCTGGAACAGGCTTCCCTGACCCGGGGCGCTTTCCACCTGGATCGTTCCGCCCATCAACTGGACCAGACTCCGGGTGATGGCCAGTCCCAGTCCGACGCCGCCGAAGGTGCGGGTGGTGGATTCATCGGCCTGGGTGAAGGGTTTGAACAGCCGTTCGATCTGGTTCGGGTCCATGCCGATGCCCGTGTCCCGCACCTGAAAGGAGAACCGGAGGTGGTTGGGGGTGACCCCCTGCACCCCGACCCGCAGATTCACCTCGCCCCGCGACGTGCATTTCAGGGCGTTGGAGAGCAGGTTCAACAGGATCTGCCGCAAACGGGTGGGATCTCCCCTGACCAGGGTTGGCAGTTCGGGGACGGCGTGGTAGAAAAAATCGATGTTTCTGGCGTGGGCCTCCCGGGCGCAGTGGTCGCAAATTTCCGCCAGAAGGGAGGCGGGGGGGAAGGTGAGTTGTTCCAGGGTCAACTCCCCGGCCTCGATTTTGGAAAAATCCATGACATCGTTGATGAGGGTCAACAGATAGTGGCCGGAGTTCTGGATCACCTTCGCCTGCTGGCGCGCCTCCTGGAGATCGGTGGCGTTCTGCAGGAGTTCCGCCATGCCCAGGATGGCGTTCAGGGGGGTGCGGATCTCGTGGCTCATGTTGGCCAGAAAGAGGCTTTTGGCCTGATTGGCCAGATCGGCGTTGGATTTGGCCAGCTTCAGACCACGGGCCGTCTCCCGCAGGCGGTGGTCACGGCTGCTGGCGCTGGTCACGTCCAGTATCTGGATGCTGCAATGTCGCGCCATGTTGACGGGCATCAATGGCTTGATCAGAATCATCTGGTCCATCGCCCGCATGGAGGCGTCATGGAGCAGGGGAAAGGGAAACGGGTTCAATTTGGGGGACAACAGGTTGGAGAGTCCACGGCGCAACGCGTCGGTCACCGCGAGTTGCAAACGGCTCTTGGCCAGTGTGGGAAAGATCCCGGTCAACCCGCGCCCCAGAGTCTGCTCCCGCAGGATTCCGGAAGCCCGCTCCAGCCAGCGGTTCCAATAGACCACCCGCTGTTCCGGGTCCAGAATCACCAGACCCAGGGCGGACTCGTCCAGGGCGTCCAGCAGCAGCGCGGGCTCCAGGGAGGGAACGGACGGGACGGGACGGGTGGAGAGATCAGTTTTCATAGCGTTTCAGAATGCCCGCCAACTCATTTTTCAGGTGGGTGATGGCGACCGTATCGAACAGGAGGACGACTTCCCCCTTGACGGCGTGGTCGCGCAGGAGAAAATCCACATACAGCAGCAGAATCTTCTCTGTTCTCTCCGCGTCGATCGTGTGGCTGCCGAGCAGGGCATCGCAGGTGGCCTGGAGGTACTCCGGCAGTTCGCAATGGATTTCCAACTCCATGAGATTGGCCAGACACCCCAGGCAGGCGTTGAGGATGATGTTGCCCACCTCGGTCAGGCTCTCCTGCTCCAACGCCTGGCACTCTTCCAGGGAGACCTCTTCCCGCAGCAGGCAGCGGATCAGCTCCAGGCTTTTGGCGCGGGGATAGATCAACAGGGAGGAGCCGATGAAGGGTCCGGAAAAAAGCTGTCGCACCGCGGACATCGTGGCGGCGGGGTCGTCCCCGATCATGCGGCAGGCCTCCGGGAGGCTGATGAAAAACAGCCGTGGCACGGAGAGCAGCACCTCCTCGTCCACCATTCGGGACAAGGCGTCCGCGGCCCGTCCCATGCCCAGATTCAGCACTTCCAGCAAGGCGTCCTGTTCGATTTCCGACAGAATGGTGATCAAGGCGATTCCCGTTGGGTCAGCATGCGGGTGGCGGTGATGGCGGTATCCGTCAATTCGCAGGCGATATCCACCATGGACACCAGCGTGTCGAACTCCTTGCCGCCGCGGCCCGGATGATTCAACAGGTCGGTGGTGGCCAGCACCATCCGCTGGGCGCCCACCGAGGCGGCCAGATTGTGCAGGTGCCGGGCCTGTCGGAGAATCGCCTTGTGGTCGGGAGCCAGCGCGGCCTGTTTGAGCGCGGAGCGATGGGAGGCGATCTGGGTGGCCAGCAGATGCAGAAAGCGCAGAAATCCCTGCTTGCCGGCCAGATTCTTCAGTTCCGACGCCAACACCAGATCCATGCAGGAGAGGGCCGCCGGAACCTCCCGGGTGGTGGCCGGCAGTTGACGGGTGAGCATGGCGTGCAGTCCGGAAAAGCGGATCGGCGTGGCCAGAAAATCGTCCACCTCCATGACAGGCTGCGGATTCGGCTCCGGCTCCGGAACGTGTTGCAGGGCGACCAGGGGATGGCCCTTGGCCGCGGCGCGGATTTTTTTCACCAGGGCAAGCTGTTTGGCGTCCGAATCGTCGCAGTCCAGCAGGACCAGGGCGTATTCGTGTTTGGCCAGGGCGGGCAGCGCGTCGTTCGAGAAGGGCTGGAACGCGACATGGAAGCCAAAATAGTTCAACAGGGTCTCCAGGATGAAACCGATCGCCTCGTCCCGGGAGAGGACCAGGGCGTGGAAGCCGAGGGTGGCGACCGTCTGGGAACGGGTGCAGGTCAGGGGAAACGCGTGGGTGGCGGTATCCACGTTGGCGAGCAACCGGTAACCCTCCTTGCGCACGGTTTCGATCATTCTGCCCTGGCTGGCGGTATCCCGCAACCGCTTGCGCACCCGGCTGACCATGTTGTCCACACTGCGACCCAGCGGGTCCACATCCATCACCCCCGCCACCTCGATGATCTGTTCCCTGGAGAGGATCTTCTGGGGATGGGCGAGAAACAGCATCAGCAGGCGGCACTCCCCCTCCGAGAGGGTCGCATCCGTTCCGTCCGGCGCGATCAGCTGGCGGGAGGCGGGCGCCAGCATCCAGCCGGAAAAGTGGAAATTGGTCGGGGTCTCCTTGACCGGTGCCGGGTGGATGACCAGCTTGTTGGCGCGGCGCAGAATGGTTTTGACCCTGGCCACCAGCTCCCGCGGGAAAATGGGCTTGACCAGATAATCGTCCGCTCCCATCTCCAGGCCCACCACCCGTTCGATCTCGTCCGAGCGGGCCGTCAGGATCAGGATGGGCACCGAGGAGACGGCGCGCAAATCCCGGCAGATGTCCATGCCGTTGCCGTCCGGCAGGTTGAGATCCAGAATGATCAGATCCGGTTGGCTTTTTTTCCAGAGTTGCCAGAATTCCCGCGTGTTGCCGCAAATGGAGACGCGATAGCCGTAATTGATCAAGACCGTGGAGACCAGATCCAGAAGAAACGGGTCGTCGTCCACGACCCCGATATGGGCGGGCTGAATGGGCAGGTAGGTCATGCCGAAGGAGTTGTTTTCAGGTTGGATAGGCATCAATGCGTTCCATTGCCATCAGATGATTTTGACTTGAAAGAGTCAACGCAGGTGAAACAGATCCTTGAATTGGGAAATCTGGAACAGATGGCGAATTTCCGGTTTGCAGTTGATCAACGCGATGTTGGCCTGATCTCCACCGCACTGTTCCCGCAGTACCAGCAGCATGCCCAGGGCGGAGCTGTCCACCGAGGAGACCCTGGAAAAGTCGATTTCGAAGGGGGTGCCTGGTGGTTTGTCCGCGTAGGCCTTGCGGAACTCCGTGCGCATTTTGTAGTCGAAACTGCCCACGATGTGGATCGTCACGACATTGTTGTTGGTTTGTGAGGTGATAGACATCGCCGTCTCCCGGATTGTGTAAGCAGGCAAACTGTGATTTCGGCACAGATGTTAACATAAAATGGCCATTGTCCCACATTTTTTTGTGTTGGCTCGGGGCGGGGGCATCGGCATCGGATGACACCATTGTGCCTCATGATCCACCAAACGACCAGTGGCGACGCGCGACTTGGCCGTTTGAGAAAAGCGCGGGGTGCGCATGATCCGGCGAGAATACCCCGAAGCGCCCTCGTGACGAATGGTTGAAAGCATGGCATAGTGGCAAAAAAACGGGTTGGTCAGAAACGCGGGGGATGGTGACCGATGAGCGTGCAGGAGAAAATCCGCAACGGATTGGTTTTTCAGGAGGAAAACCGGCTGGATGAGGCCGCCGCGGCCTTTGCCGAGGCTTTGGCGCTGCGACCCGACGAGCCGGAGATCCTGTATCTGCTGGGTGTGGTGGATCATCAGCGTCGGGAGTACGCGCAGGCTGTGCGGTGGTTGGGCCGGGCCATTGGTCTGCGACCGGAGCGGGGGGCGTTCCATGACCAGCTGGGGCAGACGCTGCGGGCCATGGGGCGGAGCGGGGCGGCTTTGGAGCGGTTCCGGGAAGCGTCGCGTCTGGAGCCGGAAAGGCCCGCGATGCGGGTCAATCTGGGTGGGATGCTGCAGGAGGCGGGTCAGACCGTCGAGGCGGTGGAACAGTACCGGCTGGCCTTGCAGCGGGACCCGGAGCTGGTGGAGGCCCATTATAACCTGGGCAGCGCCTTCAAGGCGTTGGGGCGGGACGGGGAGGCGGAGTTCCATTACCGCGCCGCCATCAGGCTCAAGCCCACCCACTTCCGGGCCTGTTACAATCTGGGGGTTCTGTTGCAGAGCGATGGCCGCAACGAGGAGGGGGTGGCCTGTTTCGCCACCGCCTGGAGGTTGCGACCGGATTATGTCCGGGCGCGCTGGAAAATGTTGCTGGACCTGCCGGTGCTGATCGACGACGAGGCCCGGATCGAGCCGTTGCGGGCGCGCTGGCGGGAGGGGGTGCGCCTGCTGCTGGCCATGCCCCTGGAGACCCCGGAGGAGATCCGCGAGGCGTGGGAGGCCGCCTCCACGGTGAGCAACTTCTATTTGAACTATCACGCCCGCGACGATCGGGCCGAGCAGATGCTTTATGGCCGTCTGTTGACCAGGGTTGCCCGGGCCGCCTATCCCGCCCTCGGCAACCGGAACGGACGGCCCCGCGTTCCCGGAGCGCCGCTGCGGGTCGGTTTCGTCTCTTCGTTTTTGCATGGCCACTCCATTTTCAAGACCCACAGCCGCTGGATCACCGGACTGGACGCCCTGCGCTGGGTCTTTTACACCGGCGCCACCCGGGACCTGTCGTTGCGCTACATTCAGGAGCGGGTGGAGCACTTTCACGCTTTTCCCCCGTCCGCGCCGGTCGGGGGGTTGATCGAGGCGATTGTCGCGGCCGATCTGGATGTGCTGATCTACACCGATTTGGGCATGGACGCCCGTTTGCATCCCCTGTCCGCCCTGCGTTTGGCCCCCGTTCAGTGCAACGGGGGGGGACATCCGGTCACGTCGGGGGTGGAGACCATGGATGTGTTCATCTCCAGCGCCCTGATGGAACCGGAGAACGGCCAGGAGCACTATTCCGAGCGGTTGCTCCGTCTGCCCAACCTGGGGAGCTGCTATCCCCATCCCAAAACCGCCATGGCGCGGGTGCCGGAGGAGTTCGTGCCCGGACGGGTCACCTATGTCAATTTGCAGAGCCTTTATAAACTGCTGCCCCAGCACGATGTCGTGTTTCCCCGCATCGCCCGCGCCGTTCCGGGGAGTCGTTTTTATTTCATCGAGGTCACGGGCGCGGTGTCCGGGCAGTTCCGGGAGCGATTGCGGCGCGTGTTCGCCCGTTTCGGGCTGGAGGCCGAGGCGTGTTGCCGCCTGTTGCCCAGGATGGGGCAGGAGGCGTTTTTTGGACTGGCACGGAGCGCGGATGTGATTCTCGATGGCATCGCCTGGTCCGGCAACAACAGTTCATTGGAGGCGTTGGCGTTCGATGTGCCCATCGTGACCCTGGCCGGACCGTTCTTCCGCAGCCGTCACACCTGTGGCATCCTGCGGCGGATCGGGGTGGAGGAGACGGTGGCGGCGGACCTGGATGGATTTGTCGATCTCGCCGTGCGATTGGGCCTGGACCGGGAGTTCCGGGAGCGGGTGCGGCGGAAGATCGCCCTGAACAAGGACAGGCTGTATGAGGACGAGTCGGTTCCGGTGGCCTTGGGGGCTGCGTTGCGGGCGCTGTGTGGCGCTGATCGGCGCGCTCCCTGAAGGGGCCGCGAACCAGGAGTCACGCCGGCCACCCCCCGGGAGCACCCTCTCTCCCAGGGGGGTGGAAAGACTTAATACCGATAGGTCTCCGGTTTGAAAGGACCGTCCAGGGCGACGCCGATGTAGGCGGCCTGTTTTTGGGACAGGGTGGTCAGATGGACGCCCAGTTTGCCCAGATGCAGCCGGGCCACCTTTTCATCCAGTTTTTTGGGCAGCACATAGACGCCCACCGGATATTTGCCCGGATTGTTCCACAACTCGATCTGGGCCATCACCTGGTTGGTGAAGGAGTTGGACATGACGAAACTGGCGTGTCCCGTGGCGCAACCCAGATTGACCAGCCGACCCTCGGCCAGCAGAATCAACCGCTTGCCGTTGGGGAAGATCACATGATCCACCTGGGGTTTGATGTTTTCCCACTGCAGGGGACGCAGGGAGGCCACATCGATCTCGGAGTCGAAATGGCCGATGTTGCACACGATGGCCTGATCCTTCATGGCGTCCATGTGGGCGCGGGTGACGACTTCCACGTTGCCGGTGGCGGTGACGAAAATGTTGCCGACGGGCGCCGCCTCCTCCATGGTCACCACGCGATACCCCTCCATGGCGGCCTGCAAGGCGCAGATGGGATCGATCTCCGTGATCCAGACCGTGGCTCCCATGCCCCGGAACGCCTGGGCGCACCCCTTGCCCACGTCGCCGTAACCACACACCACCGCGATCTTGCCCGCGATCATCACATCCGTGGCGCGCTTGATGCCGTCGATCAACGACTCGCGGCAACCATACAGATTGTCGAACTTGGACTTGGTCACCGAGTCGTTGACATTGAACGCCGGCACCTTGAGAGCGCCCGCCGCCATCATTTCGTGCAAACGATGCACCCCCGTGGTGGTCTCCTCGGAGATCCCCCGCACCCCCCGCAGAATGTCCGCGTACTCCGGGCGGTGCAGCACCAGCGTCAAGTCGCCCCCATCATCCAGAATCATGTTGGGCAACCAGCCGTCCGGGCCTTTGATGGTCTGGTCGATGCACCACCAGAACTCCTCCTCCGTCTCCCCCTTCCAGGCGAACACCGGAATGCCCGCCGCGGCCACGCCGGAAGCGGCATGGTCCTGGGTGGAGAAGATGTTGCACGAGGACCAGCGCAGCGAAGCCCCCAGATCCACCAGGGTCTCCATGAGGACGGCGGTTTGAATCGTCATGTGCAGACACCCGGCGATGCGGGCGCCCGCCAGGGGTTTCTGCCCCTGGTACTCCTGACGCAAGGCCATCAGGCCCGGCATTTCGGTTTCGGCGATGGCGATCTCCTTGCGGCCCCACTCGGCCAGGGAGATGTCGGCAACCCGGAAATCGTTGTTGGCAAGATTGGTCATGTCGGTCCTTTGTGGTCACAGGTTGGCGGCTTGCCGCAGTTGATCGATTTTGTCCGTCTTCTCCCAGGTGAATTCCGGCAGTTCCCGGCCAAAGTGACCATACGCCGCCGTCCGGGCGTAGATGGGGCGCAGCAGGTTCAGGTGCTGAATGATCGCCTTGGGTCGCAGATCGAAGGTGTCCGCCACGATCTGTTCGATCCTGGCGTCCGGGATTTTGCCCGTGCCGAAGGTCTGCACGAACAGGGAGACGGGTTTGGCGATGCCAATGGCGTAGGCCACCTGCACTTCGCAACGCGCCGCCAGACCGGCGGCCACGATGTTCTTGGCCACATAGCGTCCCATGTAGGCGGAGGAACGGTCCACCTTGGAGGGATCCTTGCCGGAAAACGCCCCGCCACCGTGGCGACCCGCGCCGCCGTAAGTGTCCACGATGATCTTGCGACCCGTCAGCCCGCAATCCCCCACGGGACCGCCGATCACGAACCGGCCTGTGGGATTGACGTGATAGACCACCTTGCCCCGCAGCATTCCAGCGGGCAGAACCGGCTTGATGATCTCCTCGATCACCGCTTCCCGCAACGCCTCGTAGGAGATGTCCGGGTGGTGCTGGGTGGAGACCACCACCGCGTCCACCCCGACGGGGCGGCCCTGCTCGTACTGCACCGTCACCTGGGATTTGGCGTCGGGACGCAGCCAGGAGAGCTGCCCGGATTTGCGCAACTGGGCCTGACGCTCCATCAGACGGTGGGCGTAATGGATGGGCATGGGCATCAGGGTGGGGGTCTCGTCGCAGGCGTAGCCGAACATCAGACCCTGATCCCCGGCCCCCTGATCCAGATCCAGCCCCTGCCCCTCGTTCACCCCCTGGGCGATGTCCGGGGACTGCTTGTCCAGAGAGACCAGAACCGCGCAGGAGGCATGGTCGAAACCCATGTCGGAGGAGTTGTAGCCGATCTCCCGGATCGCCTCCCGCACCACCGTGGGGTAGTCCACCATCGCCTTGGTGGTGATCTCCCCGGCGACCACCACCATGCCGGTGGTGATCAGGGTCTCGCAGGCCACCCGGCTTGTCGGATCCTGCGCCAGGATGGCGTCCAGCACACCATCGGAAATCCGGTCCGCCACCTTGTCCGGATGACCCTCGGAAACCGATTCCGAGGTGAATAAGAAGTTACGTTCCATGCCAGCGCTCCAGAAAAAAATATCAAAGAATCCCTGTTGACCCATCTCCGGCCCAACCGTGTGGGTCAACACATTAACGAATTGCAAGAATGGACGCAACCCGCGTCAATCAATCGACTCCCCCATGCCCCCCCTGGGCCAGATCCCGATGGCGCACCCGCACCCGGTAGTCCCGTTTCTCCAGACGCCGCGCCAACTGTTCCACCAGGAACACCGAGCGGTGCTTGCCCCCGGTGCAACCGATATCCACGGTGAAATAGCGTTTCTTCTCATGGCGGTAACGGGGGATCAGGTAATCGAACAACGACTCCAGCCGATCCAGAAAGACCAGCGCCTCCCCGTCTTGTTCCAGAAAGTGGATCACCGGCTCATCCCGTCCGCACAGGGCGCGCAGCTCGGTGTCGTAGTGGGGATTGAGGAGAAAACGTCCATCCAGCACCATGTCCGCGTCGGTGTTGACCCCATACTTGAAGCCGAACGAACGGATGAAAATGACCATCTCCGAGTCGGTTTCGGTGGAGAAGACCTGATCCAGATGCTCCTTGAGCTGAGGCACGGTCAACGAGGTGGTGTCGATGATCATGTCCGCCTGGGCGCGAATCGGTCCCAGATCGTCCATCTCCTGGAACACCGCCTCCTGCACGGTCAGCTCGTTGGCCAGGGGGTGGCGTCGCCGGGTCTCCCGGTAGCGTCGGATCAGGACATCGGAATGGGCCTCCAGAAACACGGTCTCGATCCGTTCCGCCTTCTCCATCAGGCGCTGGCGGCACTGCTGAAAGAACCGCTTGCTGGCGTGATCCCGCATGTGCACCCCCACCGCCAGATGGATGGGACTGTCGTTCTCCTGGGCGTAGTGGTCGATGCAGACCGGAATCAGATCGAACGGCAGGTTGTCCACCCAGAAGAAACCGAGATCTTCCAGATATTTCAAAGCGCTGGACTTGCCTGCCCCGGAAAGGCCCGCCACCAGCACCAGGTGATGAATCTTCGTGAGGGCGACCATGGCGTCAACGATCCGGCGAAAGCCGCTTGCGACGGGAAGAGGAGGGAATGTTCAAGGCGTCCCGATACTTGGCCACGGTACGCCGCGCCACGGCCACCCCCTGGTCCTGCAACAGCTTGGCCAGCTTCTCGTCCGACAGGGGACGCCGGGAGGACTCTCCCTCCACCAGTTTGCGAATCTTGAATTTCACCGCTTCCGAGGAGTGGTTCTCCCCGCTGTCGGAGGCCAGAGAGGAGGAGAAGAAGAACTTCAACTCGAAAATGCCCCGGTTGGTGTGCATGTACTTGTTGCTGGTGACACGGGAGGCGGTGGATTCGTGCACCCCGATGTCGTCGGCCACATCCTTGAGGATCAGGGGACGCAGGTACTCCTGACCGTGTTCCAGAAAATCCTTCTGGAAACGGACGATGCTCTCGGCCACCCGGTAGATGGTGCTGGAACGCTGCTCCAGGCTTTTGATCAGCCACTGGGCGGAACGGGCGTTTTCCGTCAGGAACCGTTTGTCCTGCTCGGACATGCGGTCGTTGATCGCCTTTTCGTAGGCCCGGTTGATGCGCAGTCTGGGCACGGTCTCCGGGTTGATCTCCACCACCCACTCCCCGTCCTGCTTGCGCACGAACACGTCGGGAATGATGTAGTTGGCCTGTTCCGAGCCGAACAGCAGTCCGGGCTTGGGATTGAGGGACTGGATGACATCCACGGCGTCCGCGAGTTCGTCGTCGTCGAGCTTCAGGACCCGCTTGAGCTTGCGGTAGTCCCGGCGGGCCAGATCCTCCAGTCGTTCCAGCAGGGAGGTATAGGGGGGATGGGCCAGTTTCTGGGCTTTCAATTGCAGGCGCAGGCATTCGGCCAGATCCCGCGCCGCCACTCCGGAGGGGTCGAAGGATTGCACCAGCAGCAGGGCGTCCTCCATCTCGTCCAGGGTGGAGCCGGTCATTTCCGCCAGCACCGCCAGATCCACGCTCAGGTAGCCGTTTTCATCGACCGCGTCGATGATGGCCATGCCCAACACCCGTTCCCGGTTGTTCAGCGCCGACACGCCCAACTGCCAGGTCAGGTGATCGAACAGGGAGTCTCCCCGGCACAGGGTGTTCTCCAGCGGGGGGGCCTCGCTGCCCGCGGGGGATTCGAACTGGGCCGCCCCGTAGCTGTCCCCGGAATAGACATCCGACCAGTCCGCGTCCACGGGCAGGTCGTCGGAGAGGTTGGTCTCCATGATGGGCGAGGCGGCGTCCAGCAGATCCTCGCTCTTGCCGATCTTGTCCTGGGGACCGGAGGGGTCCTCCATGTCCAGCCCTTCGGAGACGCTCTCTTCCCGTTCCAGCAAAGGATTCTTGTCCAGCTCCTCCTGAAGGTACTCAGCAAGATCCAGACTCGACATTTGCAACAAACGGATCGCCATTTGCAACTGGGGTGTCATCACCAGCTGCATACCCATGCGAAGTTTCAGTTCTTGAGTCAGACCATACGCCATGAATCGTCCCGACCGCCTTTACAGATGGAAATCCTTCCCCAGATACATGGTGCGTACCTGTTGATCCCTTACAACCTCCTCCGGGGTGCCCCGCGCCAGCACTGTGCCCTGATTGAGGATACAGGCGTGATCGCAGATGCCCAGAGTCTCCCTGACATTGTGGTCCGTGATCAGAATGCCAATGCCACGTTCCTTGAGATGCCGGATGATGGCTTGAATCTCCGCCACCGCCAGGGGGTCCACCCCCGCGAACGGTTCGTCCAGAAGAATATAGCGCGGCTGAATGGCCAGCGCACGGGCCACCTCCACCCGCCGTCGCTCCCCGCCGGAGAGGGCGTATCCCTGCGTCCGGGCCAGATGATGCACGCCCAACTCGGTCATCAACTCCTCCAGCCGTTCCAGTCGTTCTCCCCGGTTCAGGGGGCGGGTTTCCAGGATGGAGAGTATGTTATCCTGAACCGTCATCTTGCGAAAGATGGAGGGTTCCTGGGGCAGATAGGCCACCCCGGCCCGGGCGCGACGATACATGGGCTCCTCGGTGATCGGCCTGCCATCCAGCCAGATGGAGCCCGCGTCCGGGGCCACCAGTCCCACGAACATGTAAAACATGGTGGTCTTGCCCGCCCCGTTGGGACCCAGCAGACCGACCACCTCGCCGGGGGCCACCGCCAGGCTGACCGTGTTCAACACCGTCCGTCCCTGATAGCTTTTGCCCAGGTCTCTGGCTTCCAGAAGTGCTCGCGCCGACGTTCTCACCGCTTGGACGCACCCCCAGAGGGCACGCGCCGACGGGGTTTGGGAGTCGGCGTGGCGCTTCCCCTGGATCCTCCCTCGACCCCTTCAGCCTCGGATGCCGGGGCGTTCTCCTTCCATCCGGCCACGGTCTCCTTCCATCCGGCCACGGTCTCCTTCAATCCGGCCACGGTCTCCTTGGGATCGACCTCGCTCCCCGGTGTCGGCGCGGACTGGGGGGCCGGTTCCCGGCTCTCCGGCGATTTTTCCGGTGTGGCGGCGAAGGAGATCCTGCTCCTGCCATCGGGGGTCTGCACCGCCTGCGGCGGCGTGGGCGACCCGGTCGCCGTTTCGGCCGGTTTGGCGGCCTCCTTTTGGGGTTCCGGGGTTTTGGCCGGAGATTGGGTCTCTCCGCCCCGCAAGGGGGACTCCACCCGCTGCAACAGACCGGACGGGGTGATGCGGGCGCTGACCCGGTTGGACTCGCTCCCCTGGACCATCACCTTGCCGATGCGCTGCTCGTTGTCCAGGGTCACCAGAATGCGCCGTCCGGTCAGGACGTCGTCCCCGCGCTGCACCGAGGCGTCACTCTCCTTTCCTACCAGTTCCAGGGTGCGTTTTTCAAGCTGGTAATTGACGGAATCGGCCTTGCCCTTGTTTTTGTCCTCCTGGATCACCACCTGGCCTTCCGCTTTCACCTCCCGCACGCCACCGGAACCGGACTTGCGTTTCTTGTCGTAGTGGACCGTCATCCGGTTGGCGGACAGACGCATCCGGCCATTATCCGCCACCACATGGCCCAGAAAGATCGCGACCTGGCTTTTGTCGTCCATTTCCAGCCGGTCCGAGGTGATGGACAACGCCGTGGGCGGAGCGGAAGCCGCCACAGCCGGTGCCGCGCCGAACAGGGACAGCATCACGCCCAACCGGGTACAACTCCAGATTCGTCTTGCCATCAACCGAGGTCTCATGGTTGCTCCGTTGTCAATAAAGCCTCGGGGAAGGTCATTCTCACATGACTGTCCACGGTCAGTGTCTGCGCCTCCTGGAGCAAGGTCAACCCCTGTCCTTCCAGACGCATCTGTTCTCTTTCCAAACGAAACGCCTGATCGGTATACAACATCCGCTTCTCCGGATCAAAGCGTAACTGTTCTGTCAGCAACCGGCCCATCTCCGCGTCCCCCGCCTCCACCCGGCCTGTCAGGACCATCTTTCCGGTGCCGCCGTCCACATCCCCCTCCTGGGCGGTCACCACGATGTTCTCCTGCTCGTTCCGGGAAAAACCGAGCCGGGGATGATGGATCAGGATCTGTTTCCCCTCCCCCCGTTGGGCGCTGGGGGCGTCCAGGGTCCAACGGATGCGCTGCTCGTCGAACTGGGTCAGGTGGATGTCCGTCACCAGCGCCCCCTGTTGCCCCGCCAGCAGGTCCAACGCCTGGGTGTTCCCGGTTTGCAGACCATAGGGTCGCTTCAGATACCAGTACACGCTCCCGACGATCAGCAGCGAAAGGATCAGGAAAACATGTTTGACATGCCTGCGCAAGCCCCGTCCCCTCCTGGCTTCCAGGTGCTCTCCCGGTCTGGAACGATTCACATCAACCCCGCTTTCAAAAGGTCATGCAGATGAATGACGCCCTCCGGACGCCCCTGCGCCGAAACGACGAACAGACTGGTGATCTTGCACTCTTCCATCACCCGCACCGCTTCCACCGCCAACGCCTCCCCCGGGATGATCCTGGGTTTGGGCGTCATGATCTCACGGGCCTGCCGCGTCAACAACGCCTGGTCCGTCTCCAACCACCGTCGCAGATCCCCGTCGGTGATGATGCCGCTCAAGGCGCCGGCCCCATCCACCACCCCGGTCATGCCAAACCGCTTGGCGGTCATCTCGAACAGGGCGTCCCGCACCAGATCCCCCTCCCGGACGCAAGGAATGCGCGCTCCGGTGTGCATGCGGTCGCAGACCCGGATCAGCAACTTTCTGCCCAGGGAGCCGCCGGGATGCAGAAAGGCGAACTGTTCTGGCCCGAACTCCCGTTTTTCCAGCAGGGCGACCGCCAGGGCGTCCCCCATGGCCAGGGCCGCCGTGGTGGAACAGGTGGGGGCCAACCCCATGGGACAGGCCTCCCGTTCCACGGCGATATCCAGCGCCACGTCGCTCATGCGGGCCAGGGTGGAGTCCATCCGTCCCGTCAGGGCGATCATGGGCACCCCCAGCCGCTTGAACACCGGCACCAGCGCCAGCACCTCGCCGGTTTCCCCGCTGTTGGACAACGACAGCACCAGATCCCCGCGGGTGACCATGCCCAGATCCCCATGGCTCCCTTCCGCCGGGTGCAGAAAAAAGGCCGGCGCCCCGGTGCTGGCCAGGGTGGCGGCGATCTTGCGGCCAATCATGCCCGATTTGCCGATTCCCGTGACCACCACCCGTCCCTGGCAGGCGAACAGCAGCGCCACGGCCTGCCCGAAACGCCCGTCCAGACGGTCGGCCATGGCCAGAATGGCTTCGGCCTCCATGCGCAGTATGTTTTTTGCCCGTTCCAGCATACGATTCTCGATGGATGAACGTTGATTGCGAAAAAATCCGGGACAACGCGTCGCCCCATTGAGCATAATAACAGAATCAAGGGACCACCGCCTTAAATAAACGCCAAGAGGAGCCTTATGAGCAACGTACGCGACTGCATGTTTCCCGACGTCGTCACCCTCTCACCCCATACCACCCTGCTGGAAGCGATTCGCCGCATGACCAGACAGACCCCCGGCTTCGCCGTGGTGTTGGAACAGATGTCCCTGACCGGCCTGATCACCGAGTACGACTGCATCAAGTGGCTGATCCAGGGGCTGGACCCGGAGACGACGCGCATCGGCTCGCTGTC
>JADGCR010000189.1 GCA_015228895.1 Magnetococcales bacterium | reverse complement strand
TGCGCGCGGCGGCCACGGCGGCCTCGCCGGAGTCGGCGGTGAGCGTGTCGAGGGAGAAGGATTGGAGGGTTTTTTTCAACCCCTGCCGGGCAGAGGCGTTGTCGTCCACTCCCAGCACCCGGAGGTTCTGCAACACTTCCGGGGCGATCAGGAGTCTTTGCTTGCCCCCGGCCTGATGTCCGAATTTGGCGGTGAAGCGGAACACGCTCCCCTGTTCCGGGATGCTTTCCACCCAGATGCGGCCCTGCAACATCTCCACCAGGCGCTTGCAGATGGAGAGTCCCAGACCGGTCCCGCCGTATTTGCGGGTCGTGGACCCGTCCGCCTGCTGGAAGGGCTGGAACAACCGGGAGGTCTGCTCCCGGGTCAGTCCGATCCCGGTATCCCGGACCGAGAACTCCAGTTGGATCTGTTGATCCTTTTCATCCATCGTTTTGACCGCCACCTCGATGGAACCGCTCTGGGTGAACTTGATGGCGTTGCTGATGAGATTCATCAGGATCTGTTCGAGGCGCAACGGGTCTCCGGTCAAGAGGAAGTGGGCCTCCCTGGAGAGGAACACCACCAGGTCCAGATTGCTTTCGGCGATGTGGTGGCGGAACAGTTCCATGAGATGGTCGAAGACATCCCGCAGCACGAAATCGGTGGATTCCAGCTCCAGTTTGCCCGCCTCGATCTTGGAGTAGTCCAGGATGTCGTCGATGATGCGCAGCAGGGAACGGGAGGCGTGGGAGATCTTGACCAGATGGTTGCGGGTTTTGGGTGGCAGATCGCCGCGCAGGGCCAGGTCCGTCAGTCCCATCACCGCGTTCATCGGAGTGCGGATTTCGTGGCTCATGGCGGCCAGGAAGTCGCTTTTGGTCTGATTGGCCATTTGCGCGGCCAGCAGTTGGGCCTCCTGTTCCCGCAGGGCGGCCTGGGCCTTTTTGTAGTCGCTGATCTCCCTGGCCGCCAGGATGATGGACATGATCTCCTTGTTCTGGTCCCGGAGCACGGAACTGGTGATCAGCACCGGAATTTTTTCACCCTGGAGGGTGGTCAGGCGGGTTTCGACACTTTGAAAGGAGCCGGTTTTGAGCAGCAGGAGCAGATTTTCGTCCCCGAACAGCCCGTCCCGCTCCTTGAGGAGCATGCGCACGGGTTTGCCGAGCAGGGCGGTTTTGGCGTAACCCAGGATTTCCGGACGATTGATCTTTTCGATCTCGCCCCGTTGTGAACAGACGATGATGATGTCGTTCATGGAGACGAGAAATTTTTCCAGATAACGCGCGGCCCGGTTCAGTTCGTGTTCCTTGTCGTCCAGATTGATGCGCTTGAGTTCGAAGGCGTGGAACAGGGAAAAGAGCACGCTGGCCAACTATCCGATTTCGTCTTTGCTTTCCAGCGGCATGTCCATCTTGAATTTGCCGGTTTTGCCAACGGAGATGGCCGCGTCCCGCAACAATTCGATGGGCGTGGCGATGCGTCTCGACAGCACGAACGCCAGGGAGAGGGCGGCGATGAGCGATCCCGCGGTCAACCCCCAGCCGATTCTGGTTTTGCGCTCCATGTTGTCGCGGATGGATTGAATGTGGGTGGACAGCTCGGTGCGGGCGTGGGTGAACAGGGTGTGGGAAAGCTGTTGGACCTTGCCGAACAGGGGTTCCATCTCCTGGGAGAAGAATTCATGGTTGGCCATGAGATCCGGTTTGTGCCAGAGCGGGGGAGGGGTCCCGGTCGGGAGTTCCAGAATGAACTGACTGGCCGTGCTGGCGATGCCGGCAAACGCCTCCTTCAATTCGTGGACCGCGTCCTGGTGGGGATAGTGATTGTTTTTCTCTTCGGTCATGCGCCGGATTTCGTCTTCCCACAGAGAGAGGGCCTGGTCCAGCGACGCGATGCGCTCCCGGATGACGGTGGTCAGTCCCTGGAGCTCCTTTTGGGTGACGGGCCAGGAGGGGGCGGCGGGATGGTTGGCCGCCATCATCACCTCGGCCATGAGCTTGCGAATGGACGAGCGGATGGTTTCCAACTGCAACACCACATCCGTCGTCCGGTGGAGGGTCTTCATGTTGACCGCGGTGAGGTGCTCGATGGTTTGCTCCACTTCGAAATGGAGACGCGTTTCCACCCACCCCATGGTCGCGACAAACAGGGCGATGCTGATCAGGGCGAACATCAGTTTCGTTTTGATCTTCATGTCGTCTTGTTTGCCATGGGAAGATTGAAAAAGTGGAAGATCCTCTCCAGCGGGGAGAGGGCGCCCTTGAAATCGAACCGCCCCAGACGGGTTTTCAACTGGGTGAGATCCTCCTGGATTTCCGGGTGGTGCAGCAGGGGCAGCAGGGCGTCCAGGGTGGAACGCGACTTGAAATCCCGGCTGAGGATGAAGCCTTCCAGCTTCAACAGCAGGGTGCCGATTTCGTCGGAGTCCACCGGAAGTTCCGGCGCGCTCCCGGCGGCGTGACTCAGGGCCGAATTCTTTTCCTCGATGGTGAGGATCTGGATGGCTTCCAGGATGTGGTTGCTTTCCGCCTCGAAGCTGTCGAGCAACGCGGGCCAATCGTTTTCCCGGTTCTCCTTGATGCCCAATTCCAGGGTGTAGGCGGCCTGTTGCAGCGGGGTGGCGGCGAAAGTGCCCGCCAATCCCTTGATGGTATGGGCCAGACGGGCGGCGATCTCACGGTCGTTTTGCCTCTTCCCCGTCAGCAGGGTGCGCATTTCCATGGCGGCCCTGGTGAAGTCCTCCTGGGAGGAGAGCAGGATGCGCCGGGTGGTGGCGTGATTGCCGCCAAACCGTTTCAGGCACCCTTCCACGTCGATGCCGGGCAGGGTGGCGGGGAGTTTGCAGCTTTCATCCACTTTGGAAGTGCCGCGGATGGTGACGGCCTTGGACCCCAGCAGGTTGTGGGGCAGCCACTTCATGAGGGCGCCATAGAGCTGGTTCATGTCAATGGGCTTGGTGATGTGGTCGTTCATGCCCGCGGTCAGACTCTTCTCCCGGTCGCCGGACATGGCGTGGGCGGTCATGGCGATGATGGGCAGATTCGTGAAGTTCGGGTTGTCCCGGATGTGGCGGGCGGCGGTCAGGCCATCCATTTCCGGCATCTGGATGTCCATGAGCACCACGTCGAAGGGTTCGGCCTCCAGCATGGAGATGGCTTCCAGGCCATTCTGGGCCACCTTCATGATGACTCCGACATTTTCCAGCATCTCCTGGGCCACCTGCTGGTTGACGTGATTGTCTTCCGCCAGCAGGGCGCGCGCGCCGCCGACCCGCTGGATGATGGCGTTGAGATTGAGGGTGTCCGGAACCGGCTGCTGGATTCGTGCCTCCTCCTTGCCGAACACCTCCATGATGGCGTCGAACAGCAGGGAACAGTTGATGGGCTTGAGGAGAATGGCCTGAATGCCCGCGGCCATGGCCTGTTCCTTGATTTTTTCATCCTGCCCCAGGGTGGTCAGCAGAATGAATCGGGGCAGCTGGTTGGCCGGCACCATCATCTGGTGACAGTTTTCCAGGATTTTCCGGGTGGCTTCCACCCCGTCCATGTTGGGGAGTTGCAGATTGATGATCACCAGGGCGAAGGGCTGTTTTTTCACCATGCCCCCATGGATGGCCGACAGGGCCTCTTCCCCGGAACCCACGCTTTCGGCCTCGAAGGTGAAAGAGGCCAGAATCCCTTTCAGCGCCTGCTGGGAGGAGAGACTGTCATCCACCACCAGAATGCGCAGGCGCTTGAGTTCGTCCGGCGGGGAGAGTTCGTTCTGTTCCGCTTCCGACCGGCGCAGGAACTTGGCGGTGAAACGGAAGACGCTTCCCTGTCCCGGCATGCTCTCGACCCAGATCTGTCCCCCAAGCAACTGGGTCAGTCGTTTGCAGATGTTCAACCCCAAACCCGTGCCGCCATACTTGCGGGTGGAGGAACCGTCCGCCTGCTGAAAAGGCTGGAACAGTTGTTCCATCTGTTCCGGGGAGATGCCGATGCCCGTGTCCCGGATCGAGAACTCCAGCAGGACATGGGGGGGCTGCTCCTCCGCCAGCTTGACGGCGACGGCGATGGAACCCTGATGGGTGAACTTGAGGGCGTTGCCGATCAGGTTCATCAGGATTTGTTCCAGGCGCAACTGGTCCCCGGTCAAGGCGAGCTGGAACTCCCTGGACATGATGACCACCAGATTGAGATTGCTTTCGGCGATCTGTTTGCGGAACAGGTCCATGAGGTGGTCGAACACGTCCCGCAGCAGAAAATGGGTGGATTCCAGGGTCAGCTTGCCCGCCTCGATCTTCGAGTAGTCCAGGATGTCGTCGATGATGCGCAACAGGGAACGGGAGGCGTTGGCGATCTTGATCAGATAGTTGCGGGTGCGGGGGGAGAGGTCGGTGCGCAACGCCAGATCGGTCAATCCCATCACCGCGTTCATCGGAGTGCGGATTTCGTGGCTCATGTTGGCCAGGAACTGGCTTTTGGCCTGGGTGGTGCTTTCGGCCCGCTCCTTGGCCTTTTCCAGATCCAGGAGCTGTTCCCGGATGGTGGATTCGGCCTTTTCCCGTTTGGCCACCTCCAGCTTCAGATCCTGGTTGGCCATGCGCAGTTCCAGTTCGATCTGTTTGCGACGGGCGGCCTCGGCTTCCAGAAGCTGGACGTATTGTTCCTGTTCGAAACGCCGTTTGTACAGCTCCAGAAAGATCTTCACCTTGGAGATCAGGATGGTGTTGTTGATCGGCTTCTGGATGAAGTCCACCGCCCCCGAATGATACCCCTGAAGCCGCAACTCCTCATCGGAGTGGGCCGCGGTCACGAAGAGAATGGGCAGATCCCTGGTCTTTTCCGTGCCATGCAGGGCTT
>JADGCR010000188.1 GCA_015228895.1 Magnetococcales bacterium | reverse complement strand
CTTGCTGGGACGGCATGGCATGACATTTGATCCGTTGCCGTCAAGCCTATGCAAATTATGAGCCTATTGTTTCCCATGCCCGGTCGCCCGTCCCTGGTCCCGCCGGCACAATCCGCTTGATTTTCCCGGTCAGCAGGTATACTCTTATATATTCATATATATAATGATCGATTAAGGTCAGATCATCATCCTTGAGGAGTTTGAGAAATGGCGTGGTTTAACGGGCTGAAGTTGTCTAGAAAAATTATTGGTGTTTTTGTTGCGGTGTTGATGTTGACTATTTTTTTTGTTGGTTTTGTGTTGATGGTGCAGATCGTTCATGATTTCAAACATGAAAAATCCCTGATCTCCCAGGCCATTCTCAATCAGGGCGACGTGATCAGACGTTCCATGGGCAAGGCGTGGGAGAAGCAGTTTTTCAAGGAGGAGATCTGGCGGGAAGCCACGAAATGTCGCAGCGAAACCACCCATGCCGCCAGACTGGAGTGCGCCCGCAAGACCCGTTTGCACAGCACGATTCCGGTGATCATGATGCTGGAATCCGGGCAGCGGGCGGCCAAGGAGGCCGGGTTCGTGCTGCGCGCCGCCAAACGCACCAAACCCCGTGATCCCCAGGCTCAGGCCACCGCGGCGGAATTGCGCCTGCTGGAACGGATGGAGCAGGAGAAAGTGGAGGAAATGGCGGTGGAAGACACGGCGGCGGGCCAGTTCATCTTCTCCAAGGTGATCCGCGCGGAACAGGGGTGCATGGTCTGTCATGGCAACGCGACCACCAATCCGGAGAAGGACAATCTGGATGTGTTCGGGTTCGAGATGGAGGATTGGAAAGTGGGGCAGATGGTGGGTGTGCTGACCCTCACCGCGCCTTTGTCCGAGTTGTCCGACATCAAGCGGTCCGCCTTTTTCAAAGTGGTCGCGCTGGCGGTGATCAGCCTGCTGGTCGGTGGCGGCCTGTTTTTCTTCATGATCAGGAAGTTTGTCCTGGTGCCGGTGGTGCATATTTCGAACGCCCTGGTCAAGTTTTCCCAGGGGGATCTCTCGGCGGACCTGCGGGTGGTGGGCGGGGATGAGGTCGCCAGCGCCGGAGAAGCCCTCAACAAGGCGGCCATCCGGTTGCGCGAGGTGATCGAGAAGGTGTTGACCTCTGCCGAGAGCGTCTCCTCCGGGAGCGAGGAACTCTCGGCCAGTTCGGCGCAGATTGCCGATGGGGCCTCCATGCAGGCCTCCAATATCGAGGAGACCAGCTCCGCCATGGAGCAGATGACCGCCAATATCGCGCAGAACATGCAAAACGCCTCACAGACCGAGCGGATCGCCAGCAAAGTGGCCGCGGACGCGCAGGAGAGCGGCCAGGCGGTGCTGCAATCGGTGCACGCGATGAAGGAGATCGCCAGCAAAATCTCCATTATCGAAGAGATTGCCCGGCAAACCAATCTGTTGGCTCTGAACGCCGCCATCGAGGCGGCCCGCGCCGGGGAGCACGGCAAGGGTTTCGCCGTGGTGGCCGCCGAAGTGCGCAAACTGGCGGAGCGCAGCCAGACGGCGGCGGGAGAGATCACCCACCTCTCCGCCACGACCTTGCAGGTCGCGGAGAAGGCGGGGGGATTGCTGGCCAAACTGCTGCCGGACATCCAGGAAACCGCGGAACTGGTGGCGGCCATTTCCACCGGCAGCCGGGAACAGAACCAGGGCGCGGAACAGATCAATCAGGCCATCCAGCAATTGGATCGGGTCATTCAGCAAAATGCCGGCGCTTCGGAACAGATGTCCTCCACCGCCGCGGACCTTTCGGGACAATCCGCCGAGTTGCTGCGTGCCATCGCGTTTTTTCAGACCGGCCACGCGCGGGGAGTCGCCCTCCGGAAGCCAAGTCGGCCATCCAGGGCGGTGGCTCCGTCCGTACAGCCGGCAAAGGCCCTGCCCGCGCCCCGGCGCAAGGGTGGCGGGGTGGATCTCGAAATGGGTTCCGGCGGCCCTCATGGCGACAACGAATTCGAGACTTTCTGACCCGCCTGATCTCCCCCCGTGATCGTGGCGAACGGTTGCGGAAACCGCTCCCGCGCCGCGGTCGGCCCCCCCCCGCTGGATCCTGTCCGGATTCCAGTGGGGGGGAGCGTCCCCCATGGGCCGGAACCGCCGACCGGTGAAAGTCTGGAGCCGGGCCCCGTGACGCGCCTGATCCCTGCCCGTGTGGTTCCCGCTCCGGCTTTTCTGTTCGGTCCATTGACCGTGACCTCTCAATCAAGGATACTCTGCCCACCCGTTTCCTGTCGATCTTCACATCAAGGACGATTCATTGAGCATGTCAGTCAACCACGACCCATCCTATCCCGCACCGGGCATGGTGCTGCTTGTCGGGGCCGGTCCGGGGGACCCGGACCTGTTGACCATCGGCGCCTACAAGGCATTGCAGGTCGCCGATGTGGTGGTGCACGACTCCCTGGTTTCACCGGAAATCCTCGCCCTGATCCCCCCGACCTGCGAGAGGATCCACGCGGGCAAACGGGGGGGGCGTCCCTCCACCTGCCAGGCGGACATCAGCGCCACCCTGGTGCAGTTGGCCAAGGCGGGTCGCCGGGTGGTGCGGCTCAAGGGGGGAGACCCCTATGTTTTTGGCCGGGGCGGCGAAGAGGCCGAGCAACTGGTGGCGGAGTCCATTCCCTTTCGGGTCGTTCCCGGCCTGACCTCCGGCGTGGCGGGACCGGCCTACGCGGGCATTCCCGTCACCCATCGGGATGTCAACGCCAATGTGGCCTTTCTCACCGGCCATGAGTACGCGGAAAATCCCTCTTTTCTGGATGGGGCATCCGCCTCGCGCATCAACTGGGAGGCGGTGGCGGTGGCCTTTCCGGTGCTGGTATTGTACATGGCGATCCAAAATCTGGAAACCGTGGTCAGCCGCATCATGCAGGCTGGCCGCTCCCCGGATACTCCGGTGGCGCTCATCCGCTGGGCCACCACCCCGAGACAGCAAACCCTGGTCACCACGCTGGGGCAGGTCATCGGGGATGTCCACGACCTGGGACTGCAGCCCCCGGCGGTGGTGGTCATCGGGGATGTGGTGCGCTATCGGGAACGCTTGACCTGGTTCCCGGACGAAACCTTGTCAAGGAAATCATGATCGCATGGGACCAGGCCCGGCGCAATGACCGGCCGTTCCCGTCCAGGGGCGGGCGGGGCGTCAGGCGGTCCGCTCTGGTCTGGTTGCTGGCACTCTCCGGCTGGCTCTCTCCCTGGTGCGGAGCGCGGGCGGGGGAGGCTCCGGCAGATTTCCTGCACAGCAAGCGGTGCGTGCGGTGCGACCTGCGGGGGGTGGAACTGGGGCGGGCGGAGTTGGGGGCCGCTCTGTTGTCCGGGAGCCATCTGGGAGGGGCCGCGTTGCAGGGGGCCAATCTGCGCAACGCGCGTTTTTTCAAGGCCCGTTTGCCCAAGGCGGATTTGAGTGGCGCCAACCTGCAACAGGCCCAGATGCAGGAGAGCGATCTGTCGGCTGTTCTGTTGCGCGGTGCCGACCTTCGGCGGGCTTCGCTGGAACAGGCCAATCTGGAAGGGGCGGACCTGACCGGCGCGGATCTGCGCCACGCCGCCCTGGCGGGTGCCTTTTTGAAAAACGCCACCTTCGTGCAGGCGGATCTGCGGGACGCGGTGCTGTTCGGCGCCAACCTGACCGGCGCCGATTTTTCGGCGGCTCAGTTGTCAGGGGCCTATTGGTTTACCGGCAAACGGTGTCGCGCCGGTTCGGTGGGGCGTTGCGATTTGGGGCAATAGTTCTTTTCCTGGGAGGAAGACGCATGAGTCGTTGCGATCAAAAGTGGGTGGGTTTCTGGCTGTTCGTCTGCTGCGCCATGGTATACGCCATGTTGGCGCTGGGAGGCATCACCCGGTTGACGGGTTCCGGCCTCTCCATGGTGGAGTGGCAACCGGTCGCCGGCATCCTGCCCCCCACCACCCGGAACGATTGGCAGGAACTGTTTGCCCGGTATCAACAGTCGCCGGAATTCCAGCACATCAATCACGACATGGATCTGGAAGGATTCAAGAACATCTTCTGGCTGGAGTTCCATCACCGTCTGGTGGGCCGGGTGACGGGGTTGGTGTTTTTGCTGCCCTTTCTGTTTTTTCTCCTGCGCCGCAAACTGGAAAGACCTCTGGTGTCGCGTTTGGCGGGGATGTTTCTGCTGGGAGGATTGCAGGGGGTGATGGGGTGGCTCATGGTCAAGAGCGGTCTGGTGGACGACCCCCATGTCAGTCCCTATCGCCTCACCGCCCATCTGGGACTGGCGTTTCTTCTGTATGGTTGGATGCTGTGGACCGCCATGGAGCTTTACATCGGCGCGGAAGGGCGTCCCACGGGACGGGCGCCGGAAGCCATGGCCCCCATCTCCCTGGGGGTGCTCACCCTGATCTCGGTGACGGTGATCAGCGGGGGGTTCATGGCCGGGGCCAAGGCGGGTTACGGTTACAACACCTTTCCCCTCATGGCGGGTCAGTGGTTCCCGGACGCCTATTGGGAGATGCAACCGGCCTGGCGGAATTTTTTCGAGAATGTCGCCACCATCCAATGGGATCATCGTCTCCTGGCGACCCTCACCCTGTTGGCGGTGGTGGGATACTGGGACTTTGGCCGGCGGGTGGAGCCTCCTCCCCGGATTCGCGTCGCTCTGCGCTGGTTGCTGATCGCCGTGATCGTTCAGGTTGTCCTGGGCGTCGCCACCCTGTTGCTGCTGGTGCCGGTCCAACTGGCCTGGGCGCATCAAGTGTGGTCCATGGCGCTGTTCACCATCGCCTTGTTCATCCATTTTCATTTGCAGACGGGAAGCGGGAGGGCCGGATGGAGTT
>JADGCR010000187.1 GCA_015228895.1 Magnetococcales bacterium | reverse complement strand
CCAGTTGGCGCCGCGCTGACCGCCGCCGGTGTCGCCGCCTATGCCTTTTCCAGGGCCACGGCATCGGGCGTCCCTCCGCTCCTGGAGAGCCTGGCCGCCACCCGAAAAACCAGGGAGGCCATTGGCGAAAAGATCAAGACTCTTGAAGAGTTGAAAGCCACCCTGGCCTCAACCCGGGAAGGCACCCAGGAGCATGCCGACGCGGAGGAAAAACTGGCTGGCCTGCTTCCGGAGGCCAATCTGTCGCTCGACGCTCAGGGCCGCATCATGGCCAGAGTGGGAGATGCCGCCCAGGACAACGCCAGCAAGCTGGACTTATTTCTCAGCCAGCTCAGAATCCGGGATCGGTTCGAACTGGCATCGCAACTGGAGACGCAGACCCAGGCGCTCCGGGCAGCGCGCAAGGAGCTGGATGCCTTCCGGGAGAGCATGGCGAAGCGGTACGGGGCCACCGGCGAGACACAGACCCCGGTTCAGAAAAACTGGCAGCAGATGGACCGCCTGAATGGCGCCCTGGAGAAGAACAAGGTGGCCGGCAGCGAACTGCGCCGCACTCACGACGAGATCGCCGCCGCATTCAACAAAACGATGCAGGAGGCAAAAAAGGCCGGCGTCTCCGTGGATGCGTTGAGCGAGGCCATGGACGGCATCCACGCCGATCCACGAACCAAAGGAGAGATCCTCTCCCTGTTTCGCGCCGTACATGGCGAGGCCGGGGCGGCTTCCGGCAAGGTGGCTTCCCTGGCCGACACCTTCAAGCAGTTCTCCACCGCCATCTCCGGCCCGGTCGCCGCCGCCAAAAAGGGTCTGGTGGACGCCATCGGTGCCGCCGATCTGCAATTGGGCAAATATCATGAGGCCCTGACGCTGCACCGGGGCAAACTGAAAGAAGCGGTGGACGACGAGACCAAGTCGTACAAATCCCTGGCCAATGCCGCCGCATCCGCATTCGAAACGGCCACCCGCTCCCTGGAGGAGCAGTTCGCCAAACGCCGGGAGAGACTCCAGGCCACGGACACGAACACCATCTCTCAACGCGCCATGCTGCAAGCCGTCAAGGCCATGGCCATCGAGGAGAGCGAAGCCAAACTGGCAGAGGCCAATCGCTACCTGACCCAGGCCATGGCCCTGTCGAGAAAAGAGTTCCAGACCAAGATCGACAACGCCAAACGGCTGGGGATCGATGCCGCCAGGGTGGACGAGGAACGGTTGCAGTCACAAAGAAGCGTCCTGGAAAGAACGGCGTCCGCCTACCGCCAGAACATCGACAAGATGATCGCCGAGGAGAAACGGCTCAGGGACGAGGCTCGGCAACTGGCTGAACAGAGAAAAGATTTCAACGCCTCGGTGGCGGATCGCGTGGCCAGCGTCAAAGAGAAAGGCATGGACCCTGCGCAGGTCTACATGTCCCGGCAAAAGCGCATCGCCCAAGAGCAAACCCAGGCCGAGGCGGCATTGCAGGCCGGGAATTTCGAGCTTGCCCGCAAGCACGCCGACAAGATGATCGCCCTGGCGGAATCGACCTCCGACGCCGTGAGCCGAGGCGACAAGGTGGTCGTGGACTCGAAAACGGCGGCGGCCCGCGCCATCAAGCAGATCCAGGACGCCGCGCAAATCGAGAATCAGGCGTTCACGGCGGAAGAAAAGGCCAAGGCAGGGGCGGCGGACGCCCTGCAGAAATCGGCGGAGGCCTCGACCAACAAGCTGGGCAGGTTGCGGGATACCCTGAAAGAGGTGGACGCCGCGCTGGTCAAAGACCACAACCTGATCATCACCGCCAATCTGGACAAGATCCGCGACGCCGGGAAAGAGATCGACGACCTGCTGGAGAAAAAAGAGCGGGTGGTCAAGATCAAGGCCGAACTTCAGGGTGGCGCGACCGCGTTGGAGTCCGTACCCCAGGATGTGCTGGCCGGAGAAGTCGGCAAAGCCCAGACGAGTCTGGATCTCGTTGCCCGCGTTTTCGAGAGATTCAAGACCGAGTTCGCAACTTGGCAGCCGGAGGTCAAGGCCTCGTTCGACACGGTGTCGGCCACCGGCGCTATCGACGGGCTGATGGCCAAATTCAAGGAGTTCAAGGCAACTGTCCCGGACGCGCCCAAGGTGACCTTTGACGCCGAAGTCGGTGCCGCCGTGAGCGCAATCGACAATCTGATTGCCCGGATCGCGGAGATCCCCTCAGGAAAAACCGTTGTGGTCAATTACGTCGAGCAGAGAAACGCCACGCCCGACCAGGGGACCGTACCGGGCTTTGACCGTGGTGGTTTCCTGCCAGGTTGGGGCGGCGGGGACAGAATCCCGGCCTTGCTGGAGGCGGGCGAATTCGTGTTCAACCGGTTTGCCGTGCGCCTGTATGGTCTGGACCGGCTCCATGCCATGAACCGGATGCGGATGCCCCGGTTTGCACATGGGGGACTGGTGGGTTCAGCCCCTCGGTTCAAGATGCCCTCCATCCCACGGTTCGAATTTGGTGGCGTGGTGCGCAATCTGGTGATCCCGACGATCCCCTCATTTTCCGGTGGCGGGGCTGTCGCGCCCCAAGTGACAGAGGTGATGCGGCTCGATTTGTCCACGGACGGTCGTCCGTCGGCCTCCATCACCGCACCTCCGGCGGATATCCGTGGGATTGTGAATGCCTTGCGAGAGTATGATCGGAGAATGCGATGAAACAGCACACTCACGCTGGGAAAACGGTGGCACCTTCGGGGTCGGGGCGTGTCACGGGGGATACCCTTTTTCCGATGTTGGTTGGATGATCAATTTTTAACATCTTGCGAAAAGCCGCTTTCCCGTCATCGGAAATAACTTGCTGACCACCAATCGTCCACACGGCATCTGGATGGTCCATTTCTTCCCCTGTCAACTCGGGAGCGTCATCGGGATCAACCCAACTGGTTTCGGTAACGGGAGATTTCGCGATCATTGGCGTACCTCATGGAAATAATGCGACGGCCTCCGTCGCGGGGCGTCCAAACCACAACTGTCATCCTGCTATTGAAGTATCCAACAGTGGTGAAGCGTGGTTCACCGTACTCTTTCCGGCTGTCAGGGAAAGTAAATTCCGGACCAAAAAACACCTCAACGGCATCCTCAAAGTCCAATCCACGTTCATTAAGGGTCTTGTCCCGCTTGGCGGGGTCATAAGTGATTTCCATGTCATTCATTATAGTGACGTTTTCAACAGGGAAGCAATCATGAAACGCCTTGGCGACCTTGTTCTCCCCGACTCCATCCAATGGAAGAACCAGTATGAATGGGCACCCGTGGCCCAGGAGACGGCCCGCACCCTGGGCGGACAGAACGTGGTGTGGGGCAGCGCGCTGGTTGGGGGCCGCCCCATTGACCTGGAAGCCGAAGGCGACGTGACGTGGCTCACCCTCGCCCAGGTGGAGGCGATTCACGCCATGGCCATGCAACCGGGCGGCGTGTTCGATCTGATTCTGGATGACGATTCTTTCCAGGTGATGTTCCGGCATCAGGACCAGCCAGCCACGTCATTCACGCCGATTTTCCCGCACGCCGGATTCTTCAACGGGCTGATCAAGCTGATGCAGGCGCAATAACCCACACCAACCGTAACGCAGGTATGACATGAGCATTGCAAACAGCGACATCAAGTACATGAAAGCCCAGATCGTCAGCGACTCCGATGGCAACGGTGGCCGCATGTCGGATGTCGAGTCCGCCCCAGGGGTCAAGAACAACGTCTGGCCCGACGTTCCGGCCAGCGAGCGCAAGAACGGCTCCACGAAGTACAGAAAAGTGTTCATCAAGATCGCCAATGCGGACAACCTGAAAATGGTGGACGCACGGATTTTCGTGGACGCCCTGACCCCTGGTGGCGACCGGATTTTGCTTTTCTCCGGCACCCAGACGGACACGCAGGCGGACGTCTCTGGCGTCTCTCACCAGTATTGCGGAGCCGCCACCCTGGATGCCGACATCCCGGACCAGCAGGGCGCGGGGGGAGCGACGCTGGTGCTGAACACGGAAAACGGCGCGGATGTGATCTTTCGCACCTCTGGCCTGATCCGCATCACCAACAAGACCTCGGTGGACGACCTGGCGGGAACGGAGGAGTTCCTGCGGATCGGCACCACCCCCATCGTCTGGAATGGCTCGACCGCGACCATCGTGTTGCGCCTGGACGCGGTCATCGAGAATGTCTACTCCGCTGCCAACACCAGGGTGTCGTCGGTGATCGAGGCCGGGGATATTTGGGGCAACACCAGCGATTGGCAGATTCTTTCTGCAGCCGGGAAGTATGGTGGCTGGAATGGATCTGGGGCAATTCCAACCCTGCTGACCGATCTGCGGATGGTGAGTTCCATCGGCGGGTGTGAGCAGACCTGGACGATCACCTTCAGCAACTCAACCACCTTCTCCTGCGTCGGGGACACGGCGGGATCCGTGGGTGGTGGCACCATCAACGCCGACTTCGCACCCAACAACGCCGCCTGTTCCGCACCCTATTTCACGTTTCCCTCGGCCTTGTTTTCCGGGACGTGGGCCAACGGGGATGTTCTCCGGTTCAAGACCCACCCGGCGGCATACCCCATTTGGGAAAAGCGCATCATTCCACCGAATACTTCCTCGCTGTCGGGCAACAAGGTGATCATCGGGATTTCCGGGGAGAGCGAATAGGTGGCCGAAATTTCCGCAGATCTCCAGGTCAACTTTGGATCCATCGACAAGGCGACCCCCTTTGAGGTGGTGGTGGATGACACCGGCCTGGTTGGCGACTCTCCGGTCCGAGTGGAGTTCTCGCCTGACCTCATCGTCAAGGTCATTTCCTGGGAAGCGGCGCTCTGGCAGGGTGCCAAAGAGGGCATTCCCCCGATCCTGGGCATGGTGGCCCCTGGGACAAAG
>JADGCR010000186.1 GCA_015228895.1 Magnetococcales bacterium | reverse complement strand
AACCCCACCACCCGCCCCTGGAACCGGGCGGCAATGATCTCCGCGCACCCGCGAAATAAGGCTCCCTCGCTGCGGATGAGGTTGATGGCCGCCACCCCCCGGGGCGTCAGCGAGGCGTGCAACCGGGCAAAGAACCGCTCTCCGTAGACACTCTGCGCCATGCCATTCCGGTCGAAGGCGTCCACCAGAATCAAGTCGTACCCACCCCGTCCCCCGGCCACCGCCTCCCGTTCCAGAAAATGGACGCCATCCTCCACATGCAGGGTCAAACGGGGCTCCTCCGGCAGATAGAAAAAATCCCGCGCCACCGCTGGCATGGCTCCATCCGCTTCCACCACGTCCATGCGGCAACCGGCAAAATGGTGCAACAGGAATTTGGCCATGGAGCCACCCCCCAGACCAATCATCAAAACCCGGAAAGGCGGATCCAGCAAGATCCCGGGCAAAAACAGCAAGCCGGCCATCATGCAACGGGTATAGGCCAGGGCCAGGGTCAGCGGATCGGCCAGCAACATGCGGCTCTGGGTCAAATGGCTGTCGAAATTGAGAATGCGGGAGTCGTCACTTTCAAGCACTTCGACCATGCAACCCCGATGTTGTCGCCGATAGAGGGTCCGCATCGTCCCGCTCATGGCCGGGGGCGACGGGAGGCGTGCCGGAACGGGGGTCTGCGCCGGGCGCGGGTGCGCTGCTGCATGGCGCTCCAACAGGGATCGCAAATGGGATGTTCGTGGCGTGGGGGCAGCGCGCTGGCGCAAATGGAACAGGTCCGCTCCTGGCGTTTTTCCCGCTTCAGGAGGGAGCCGATCTCCAGGTTGATCTCCCGACGCCTGATTTCCGCCTCTTCCAGTTCGGGGAAATGGTCGGGAAAACGAAAATGAAGCCAGCAATAGAGGGTGACAATCCGCATGGAGGCTTCCAGCAACCCCAGACGCCCCCCGCCGCCGCCACCATGGGTGTGCTCCGGCAACACCTTCTCCAGCGGGAGCACCCGATTGCGGGCCACCGTGGCGGTCATGATCTCGAAGGCCGACACCGCCACACTCTCCCGCAACGGCACCGGGGCCGCGGAGAGGGAAAAACGGGTGGCCAGATCCAGATGCTTGTAACGGTCCACGATGCGTGCCAGAACGATCTGGTCCTCCAGATCCGCCAACTCGTAAACCTGCGGATCGGGCTTGACCGTCTGGGTGAAGAGGGAAAAAAGCCGGGCCAGGGCCGGATGCTTCTCCTCGCGCAGGGAGGCCATGGCCAGCAGATGGTCCAGATTGGGCGCCAGATGGGCGCGCCGGACGGGATCGGGTTGGGCGCGAAAGGCCGTGGCGATGCGGTGGAGTGGGATCAGGAAGGTGCCGACAAACCCCACTTCGTTCTGACCGAAACGACCGGCCCGTCCCGCGATCTGTCGCACCTCCATGGGGGTGAGGGGACGTTCCACCCGGTTGATGAACTTGGCGTCCTGGGCGAACAGAATGGTGCGGATGGGAAGATTGAGTCCCATGCCGATGGCGTCCGTGGCCACCAGCAGCGGGGCCTCCCCGGAGGCGAACAACTGAGCCTGCCGCCGTCGCACCTCCGGGGGAAGCGCGCCGTAGAGCACCGCCGTGGGGATGCCGCTCTTTTTTTCGATCTCCGCCTTCAATCCCAGTACCGCCGCACGGGAGAAGAGAATGATCGCGGTACCCGGTTCCAGATCCCGAATCCCCTTGACCGGCTTGTGCAGGAGCTGCAACGGGGCCAACCGTTCCAGGTAGTTCACCTCGCAGGGGTCTCCGGTCAAAGCCAGCAGTTTCTCCAGGGCGGGGCGGGCCTCCGGCGCGCCGACGATATTCACCTCATCCGCCGCCACGCCCAGGATGGCCTGGGTCCAGGCCCATCCCCGATCCACATCCCCCAGCATCTGGGCTTCGTCGATGACACACACCTCGTAGCGCCGTCCCAGGGGCAACATCTCGATGGTGCAGGCGGTATGCCGCGCCCCTTCCACCTCCACCCGCTCCTCGCCGGTCACCATGTTGCAGGGGGTGCCCCAGGCGTTGAGGGTCTCGGCCACCTCCAGGGCCAGCAGCCGCAAAGGGGCCAGATAGATGCCGTTTTCCGCCGCCGCCAACCGCCGCAACGCCTGATAGGTCTTGCCGGAGTTGGTTGGACCCAGATAAAGGGTGACATGGCGAAACCGCTCGCGGGCGGCGAACAGGGCGTGAAATTCGTGAATCCGGGTGATGGCGGTGGCCTCCCTCTGGAGACGCACCTGATCCAGCGCCTTGTGCAAACGACCGAAACAGTGCCAATACGGGAGCAGGAAACACCCATCCGGCCGGGTCTCCAGTTCTTCGCGCACCAGTTGGCGGTCCACAACCCGGCTCTCCTCGCAGGAGAGTTCCCCCGCCTCTTCAAGGATGGCCGCGTAGCGCCGTTTGCGGAAATCGCGCGCCGCAAAGCGCCACGGGTCCGGATCGATCTCCGGGAATTCCAGCTCCAACCCCCGCGCCAGACGGCGCACCAGACGATGCTGTTCCGTCAGGCCGTCCCGCTGATACAACAAAGCGCGCAACCGCTCATCCACCTCCTGGACCGGAGCGTCCCACAGGGTGAGACCCCACTGCGTCAATTCCGCCATCAGCCGGTGCCAGGCTCGAACGAACCCGGCGACACGCTCAGGGGCATTCACCTCTTGGACAGGAACATCGTTCAACAAAACACTCCTTGCGTGGCAGAGAAAAAAAACCGATTTTCAGCATGACACATTTTCAGTCCGCGGTCATCCGTTTCCGCCATACAGGAGCACCTTTGCACATGCGTATCGGTATCGATCTGGGGGGAACCAAAATTGAAATCGCGCTGTTGGCCGAAACAGGAGAGATCCTGTTCCAGCAACGAGCGCCCACCCCGCAAGGGGATTACCCCCGCACCCTGGCGGTGGTGGCCGGACTGGTGGCCTCCGCCGAACAGGCGGCTGGTCTCGCCAGCCGGCTCCCGCTTGGCGTCGGCATTCCCGGTGCCATCTCCCCCGCCACGGGACGCATCCAGAACGCCAATTCCGTCTGCCTGATCGGCCAGGATCTGGCGGGGGATCTGAGCGCCTTGCTCCAGCGCCCGGTCCGCCTGGCCAACGACGCCGACTGTTTCGCCCTTTCCGAGGCCACGGACGGGGCGGGAGCGGGAGCGCCGACCGTTTTCGGGGTGATTCTGGGCACCGGAGTGGGGGGTGGGGTGGTGGTGGGACAACAACCGCTCTCCGGTCCCAACGCCATCGCCGGGGAGTGGGGTCACAATCCCCTGCCCTGGCCGAAACCCGACGAATTGCCCGGCCCCCCCTGCTACTGCGGCAAAAGAGGATGCATCGAAACCTTTCTCTCCGGTCCGGGCCTGGCCTTGGACTATGAACTGCTGACCGGCGCCCACCGCAGCCCCCTCGAAATCGCCCGTCTGGCCGCCGCCGGGGACCACCGGGCCGAATCCATCCTGGCCCGCTACGAGGATCGTCTGGCCCGCGCCCTGGCCCTGGTGATCAACATCCTGGATCCCCATGTGGTGGTGCTTGGGGGGGGGATCTCCAACCTGGAGCGGCTCTACCACGCCATTCCGACCCTGTGGAGCGCTCACATTTTCTGCAGCCAACCCGCCACCAGACTCGTCCGGGCCCGATTCGGGGACTCCAGCGGAGTGCGGGGCGCGGCATGGTTGTGGCCGGCGCGTTCCATCCTTGCCATGGGGTCCGCTTGTCATTAACATGATGCCAGCCCATCCATCAACCTATCACAGGATCGTCTTCACCCATCATCATGACCATGCATGGCATCATTCTGGGAAGCGGCACCGGCGTTCCCTCGTTGCGACGCAACGCGCCGGGTTGTTTCCTGCAGGTGGGGGAACAGCGACTCCTCATCGATTGCGGCAGCGGCACCCTGTTGCAGCTCGAACGGGCGGGCAAAAGCTTCCGGGAGTTGGACGCCCTCTTCATCACCCATGTCCACGCGGACCACATCGGCGATCTGACCCCGCTGGTCCATGCCCTGCGTCTGCCAGGCATGGAACGCGTCAAACCGTTCACCCTGTACGGTCCCCCCGGATTCTGCGATTTCTTCGCGCGCATCGTCGCCCCGGTGGCCGCCCCACCCACGACCTTTCCCTTCCTGGTGCGAGAGACCACACCCTTCTGGGAGCGGGACGACCTGCTGATCCGCACCTGTCCGACCCCTCATTCGGACCGCTTCGCCAGTCGGGCCTATCGCTTCGAAAGCCGGGGACGGGCGGTGGTTTTCTCCGGGGATACCGACTTCCACCCCGATCTGATCCCCTTTTTCCACAACGCGGAACTGCTGTTTCTGGAGTGCTCCTCCCTGGACGCGGGCAAGGTGGAAGGCCACCTGTCCGCCGGACTCTGCGGACGCATCGCCCAACAGTCCGGGGTCGGAAGGTTGATCCTGACCCATTTCTACCCCATCGACGGACCCGACACCCTGTTTTACGACGAATGCCGCCACCACTACTCCGGTCGGTTGGAACTGGCGGCGGACCTGACTCCGTTCACGGTCGCCCCGTCCGGGCCGATGCCGCGACGGGACGCGTAACGGGCCAACGCCTCCAGCGAGGTCACGCAGCAGGGTTGCAGCCTGGACATGAGCAGACCCAGCCTCCTCTCCCCCTGATGCTCCATGGTCTCCAGCACCTCCCGGCACAGCCGGTGCAACGCCTGCAACCCCATCATGCCCACCAACCCCTTGAGCGTATGCACCTCCTCCCGGAGCGCCACATCGTCACGGTTGCGCCAACTCGCGTCCACACTTTCCATGCGCATGGCCAACTGGGCCGGAAACAGGGCGATAAACTCCCGCATCCGGTTCTCGCCCAGCTCGACCCGGCGCCGGTCCCACATCCCC
>JADGCR010000185.1 GCA_015228895.1 Magnetococcales bacterium | reverse complement strand
CGCGGTTGTCGCTGACTTGCCGTTATCTGCCCTCTCCCCACGCCGACGATCGTCCGGCGGGGCTTGCCGTGGATCTGTTGGTGGTGCATGCCATCACCCTCCCTCCCGGTCGGTTCGGGGGGGGGCATGTGGACGACTTCTTTCTGGGGCGTCTGGACCTCGCGGCCGATCCGTTTTTCCGTGAAATCGCCGGGATGCGGGTTTCGGCCCATTTTTTCATCGCCCGGACCGGGTTGACGACGCAATATGTCCCGGTGATGAAACGCGCCTGGCACGCGGGACAGAGCTTCTGGGAAGGGCGCAGGGCCTGCAACGACTTTTCCGTGGGCGTGGAGTTGGAAGGGGTGCAGGACGGTGCCTTCGAGCCGGTCCAGTATCAGCGTCTGGCGGTATTGACCCGCACCCTGATGCTCGCCCTGCCCGGTTTGACGCCGGAGCGTGTGGTGGGTCATCAGGATGTCGCTCCCGGTCGCAAATGGGACCCTGGTTCCGGTTTTGCGTGGCACAATTTTCGAACGCTCTTGCGCCAGGCCGAGCCTGCAGAAAAGAGTTCACTGGTCTGGGATTGAATCATGATCAAACGGTTGCATATTATTGGTATCTGCGGTACGGCCATGGCCGGCATCGCCGCTCTGGCCCAGGATGGGGGGTGGCGGGTTTCCGGTTCCGACGCGGGCGTCTACCCCCCCATGAGCGATTTTCTGCGGGAGCGCTCCATTCCGGTCATGGAGGGTTTCCGCCCGGAGAATCTGGACCCGGCTCCGGATCTGGTGGTGGTGGGCAACGCCATCTCCAGGGGCAATGTGGAGTTGGAGGCGTTGATGGATCGGGGCATTCCCTATGTTTCCGGGGCGGAATGGCTGTTTCGCAACGTTCTGGAGGGGCGACATCCGGTGGTGGTCACCGGCACCCATGGCAAAACCACCACCACCAGCCTGCTGGCCAAGGTCTGGGAGGTGGCGGGGTGGCAACCGGGGTTCCTGATCGGCGGCATTCCGTTGGATTTCGGTTTGGGAGCCAGGGCGCCGCAGGGGCCCTGGGTCATGGTGGAGGGTGACGAGTACGATACGGCCTTTTTCGACAAACGGCCCAAGTTTCTCCACTACCGCCCCCGGACCTTGATTCTGCACAACCTGGAGTTCGACCACGCGGACATCTATCCCGACCTGGAGGCGATCCGCAGCCAGTTCCGTCTGCTGTTGCGCACCGTGCCTTCATCCGGGCTGTTGCTGGCCAATGGGGACGATCCGGAAATCGAGGCGTTGCTGGTCCATGCCCACACCCGCGTGGTGCGTTATGGACTGAACGGCGATTTTCCGTTCACGGCCCGACTCGAACAGCCGGATGGCCGGAGCTGGAGCGTGTCGCGGGAAGGGGTTCCTCTGTTTTCCGTGACCTGGGGCATGACCGGCAAACACAATGTCATGAACGGTTTGGCCGTGGCCGCCGCCGCCTTGTCCCACGGCATGGACCCCGTGCAGGTGCGGGAGGGTCTGGCCTCGTTCCGGGGTGTGGCGCGGCGGATGCAAATGCGCTTTGAAAGCAACGGGATTGCCGTATACGATGATTTCGCCCACCACCCCACGGCCATCGCCACCACCCTGGAGGGATTTTGCGCCTCGGCGGGCGGGGGGCGGGTGTGGGTGGTGCTGGAACCCCGCTCCAACACCATGCGGCGGCGGGTTCATCAGGAGCGACTGGCTCCGGCCCTGGCGGCGGCGGACCGGGTGGTTCTGGCCACGCCCGGCACCAAGGGTCTGGCCCCCCACGAACTTCTGGACGTGCATGCCGTGGTGGCCCAACTCAACGCGGGCCACCCTTTGCCCGACGACGAGGCGCGGGCCGTGGTGCTGGAAAGCGCCAGCGCCACCGTGGACCATCTCAAGGGACGGTTGCGGCCTGGAGATCGGGTGCTGGTGATGAGCAACGGGGGATTCGATGGCATTCATGAGCGTTTGCGGGCGGCGCTGAACCGGGTATGATGTCAATGGAGGGTGAGATGAGACAAGAGGGGAGTCTGGCCGGGATGTTCTTGATCGCCATGCCCAGCTTGAAAGATCCCAACTTCGAGCGATCGGTCCTGTTCGTCTGTTCCCACACCCGTGACGGGGCGTTGGGTCTGGTGATCAATCAACCCCACCCTTCCAGCATGAACGATGTCATTCATCAGTTGGGACTCACCTGGAGTCGGGTGGACGAGCAGCCACAGGTGTTCCAGGGTGGTCCGGTGGCGTTGGACCGTGGATTCATCCTGTACGAGAAGAACCTGAACTGTCCGGGCTACCTGGAGGTGGACCAGGGACTCTATCTGGGGACCAATCCGGATATTTTGCGCCAACTGGTGGGAACCGACACCAATGGCCGGTTTTTGCTCGCGTTGGGTTATTCCGGCTGGGCGGGTGGACAACTGGAAGCGGAGTTGCGGGAGAATGCCTGGCTGGTGAGCGCCCCCAACCGCAACGTGTTGTTCGACGCCCCCGCCGATGAACGGTGGGCCGCCGCCATTCGCGGTCTTGGCATCGATCCGGGCCAGTTGGTGGACCCTGGGGTGCATTTGGTCAACTGATGCGTGAATTCCTTCTGAGACACAGGTTGCCATGATTGTTCCAACCTTGCAGCAATTCCGCGCCCTGGCAGCCCAAGGGAACCTGATTCCGATCTATCGGGAGATCATGGCGGATCTGGATACCCCGGTTTCCGCGTTTCTCAAGGTGGCCGGCGCGCATCCTTACGCCTTTTTGCTGGAGTCGGTGCAAGGCGGGGAGAAGTGGGGCCGTTACAGCATGATCGGTCTGGAGCCCGCCGCGCTGTTTACCGCCCATGGACGCCGGGTGGAGATCCGGCCCCGCGAGGGCGAGGCGCAGATTCTTGAGGATTGCGACCCCATGCAGGCGCTCAAGGGGTTCATGAGTCGTTACCGGCCGGTGAAAGTGGGGGATCTGCCCCGGTTTCATGGCGGGGCGGTGGGCTATTTTTCCTACGACATGGTGCGCTGTTTCGAGCAGATCCCGGACCGCAATCCCAACCTGCTGGGGACGCCGGACGCCCTGTTCATGCTCACCGATCTGACGCTGATCATCGATAATCTTCATGGCAAGCTCAAGGTGGTGGTGAACGTCTTCATCGAGGAGGGGGCCGATCTGGATGGGTTGTATCGACAGGCGGTCGCCCGCATCGACGCCGTCGGGAAGCGTCTGCGCCAGGGCGCGCCCGATCAGGCGTCGTACACGCCGGGACCGCGGGTGCGGGAGGCGGATTTTGTCCATGAGACCGCCCGGGAAGAGTACGAAGCGGCGGTCAGAAAGGCCAAGGAGTACATTCTGGCCGGCGACATCTTTCAGGTGGTGTTGTCCCATCGTCTTTCCATTCCGTTTCCCTATCCTCCCGTCGCCTTGTATCGCGCCTTGCGCACCACCAATCCCTCGCCCTATCTTTTTTTCCTGCGTTTGGGAACGTTCTCCATCGTGGGTTCCAGCCCGGAGATCCTGGTGCGTCAGGAGGGGGAGACCGCCACGGTGCGCCCGATCGCCGGGACCAGGCGGCGCGGGCTGGATGCCGCCCAGGATCTGGCTTTGGAGCGGGAACTGTTGGCCGATCCCAAGGAACGGGCGGAACACATCATGCTGGTGGATCTGGGACGCAACGATTTGGGACGCGTGGCGGTGACCGGCACGGTCAAGGTGACGGAACGGTTCATCATCGAGCGTTATTCCCATGTGATGCACATTGTCTCCAATGTGGAGGCGCGGCTCAAACCGGGTCTGGACGCCTTCGACCTGGTGGCGGCCACCTTTCCGGCGGGCACGGTGAGCGGTGCCCCCAAGATCCGCGCCATGGAGATCATCGACGAGTTGGAAGGCTCCCGCCGTGGACCTTACGCGGGCGCGGTGGGATATGTGTCGTTTTCCGGCAACATGGATCTAGCCATCACCCTGCGCACCGCCGTCATCCAGGAGGATCGGCTGTATGTGCAGGCCGGAGCCGGGATCGTCGCGGACTCGCAACCGGAGCGGGAGTACGAGGAGACCATGGAGAAGGCGCGGGCGATTCTGCGGGCGGTGGATCTGGTCCAGCGGGGTTTGGATTGAGGCGTTTATGCTGTTACTGATCGACAATTACGATTCGTTCACGTACAACCTGGCCCAGTATTTCGGCGAACTGGGCGCGGATGTGCGGGTATTCCGCAACGACGCCCTCACTGTGGAGGAGATCGCCCGTCTTGGCCCGGAACAGATCGTCATCTCCCCCGGCCCCGGCAATCCGGATCAGGCGGGGATCACCCTGGAGGTGATTCGTCGTCTTTCCGGACAGATTCCCATACTGGGCGTCTGTCTGGGTCATCAGGCCATTGGTCAGGCGTTTGGGGGGCGTGTGGTGCGCGCTCCAGTATTGATGCACGGCAAGACTTCCCACATTCATCACTTGGGGATCGGGGTGTTTCAGCAACTGCCCATTCCTTTCCAGGCCACCCGTTACCACTCTCTCGTGGTCGCCGCCGACACCATCCCCGACGCGCTTCAGGTGACCGCCTGGACCGAAGACGGCCTGGTCATGGGCCTGCGCCACAAGACCCTGCCGGTGGAAGGGGTCCAGTTCCACCCGGAATCCATCCTGACCGAGCGGGGCCATGACCTGCTGGCCAATTTCTTGCGCGGTGCGTGACGCCAAAGATGGCTTCGGCTGGACCTCCCTGGCATGCCCCGCGTCACCCGGAAGATCTCCGTCTGTGTGGAGTGGTCGAATGGGGACGGGGCGACATTTTCATGTTCCAAGGGGTCGACGTCAAATGTCGCTTGACACGTCCGAGAAGACCTCTTCAAGTGACTGCGCATCAATCAATCTGAGGCTCCATTCTTCCAGAGTGTCTGAATTGGCCCGGGCAATCTTTTCACTGGCCCAATCTGGGAGTGAGCCAAATC
>JADGCR010000184.1 GCA_015228895.1 Magnetococcales bacterium | reverse complement strand
CCCGCCGGAGCCCACCCCTTTGCTTCAGTGGCTCGGCCGGCACACGGACGCCATGCTTTTCACCGGAGGCGACCTGACCGGCCGGTTGCCCCTCTTCCATCGGGCCATACGCTCCCTGGAACGGGTCCGTTCCTTCGGCATTCTTCTCAACGGGAGTTGCGCCTCCTCCCCGGAGGCGGCCCGCCTCCTCCTGGACCATCTGCAGGCCGCCAACGACCAACGGTCCCGACCGGCGGAAATCGTCCTGCAAGTCAGTTTCGACGAGTATCACCAGGAGATCGTCCCCGACCGGGACGGCACCCTCCGGGAACGCATCCCGGTGGACAACATCACCCATCTGATCCTGGCCGCCGTGGCGTTTCCCGCCATACAACTGGTCTTGTTGCACAAGCAAAACCGTCTGAACTTCTCCACCGATCTCTTCAAGCGGGGTCTCTTCGCCCGTCTCGCCCGCGCGTTGCGGCAACGGGGGCACGCCTTGCAAATCCTGTGGCACGCCTGCTCTCCCAGGATCAAAACCGACCCTGTGGACCATCGGCGGAGCGGTCCCGTCATCCGGGACGCCCTGTTCGCGCTTGCCGCCCATCCTGAGCGTCCCATGCGTTTCTCAAGCTCCATCATCGACGGTCATGGCCGCGCCGCCCTGCTGGACCCGAGCGAATTCATCAACGAACGCCACTATCTTCAGGAGATCCTCCGGAAAGGCGCGCCCGCCCGGGAACGTTTCGACACCGATCCCATGTTCGCGATCGATGGCGCGGTCTCCTGTTTCGCCGCCAATCATTTATGGTTGGGAAATTTTCACGAGGAGGGCGGAACCACCATCCTGGAGCGTCACGACAAGGACCCCCTGTTGTCGGCCCTGGAACGGTTCGACCCCCGATTGACGGGTTTCTACCAGGAAGTGGCCAATGATCTGGAAGAGATCCTGAACAGCGCGACCGGCCCCCACCACTTCATGCACCGACTGACGGAACGGGCCGAAGTCCGCCTGCACATGACCCGCAGACTGCTCAATGGGCCAGCTTGACCATGCGGTTTTGCAACGACTCCAACGCGGCCTGTTGAATGACGCCGGCATACTGTTCCACCATCATGTTGTCCCGTCTGGCCAGGATGGAAAAGACCACCCGCACCGCCATGCTCCCCATGAGGGGTGACACATCCAGAATGTTGCCATCCAGCTCCAGTACCGGAGGCCCCAGTTCGATGGTGTCCCCCAGTTCCACATACTTCAGCGGCAGGGAGAACTCCACCAGCACGGGTTCGAACAGCAGCACCTCCGGCAGACGACTCTCCTTTTCCAGCAAAATCCGCGCTCCGCCCGTGGAGAGATTGAGCAGGGTGCCGCGCAACAACCGTTTGCCCAGCTTCATGCGCGCGGCGATGGGTTTCTCCGGCATCACCCGTACCGAACGCCGGCAACCCACCGCCCCGTCCGTCAGACGGATGGTGGCCAGGGTGGCGAATCCCTGCTTGAGATCCACCTCCCGCACCATGGCCTTCAAACCTTGCGCCAGATGGGGGACGGAGATATAGGTCAACCTCTCTTCCTGCATGGCGATCAACTGCATCGGAGGAACCTGGATCAGCACATCCTCCTTGGCGTAACGCATCACCAAGCCCGGCTCGGAAAACGGGGCGCCCTGATAGCTGTTGAAAAAGGTGATTTCCGCGATTCTGCTCTGAATCAAACCGAATTCACGTTCGATATCCACATAACGCGAGTAGAACGGATCGTCCAGATAGACCGACAATCGGCACAACGGGGCATCCTGCGACATGCAGACCTGTTCCTTGAAGGCGATCGGCTCCTGAAAGAACTCCCCCAGACCACTGATGATCCCTTTCATCAAATGACACAACTTCCTGCGCGAAATATAGGCCACCGCCACCTCACCGTGCTTGAGGCGGTAGGTGCGGATATCCGGGGGGGTCACCCCGGACTCGATGTTGGCGAACGGGGCCAGGACATGACTTTGAAGATGTTCAAGAATATCTAATGTTTTCCATTCCTTGTGCAGAATGCCCATGGAACGTCCCATGGTCACCAGGCCCGGACTCATGTGCCTGCCAAACAGTTCGAGGGTCTTGACCAGTGGGAGTTGCAGCAACTGCGCGGCCACCACGAACAGTTCACCGGCGGTTTCATCCGGATAATAACGATCCGGGTCGAACTGTTGATCTTCCAGGTGGGCCAGCTGAAGCGCGCGCGGCCACACCTCTTCACCCAGGCGGGCTTCAAGAAAATCTTCCAGAGCGAGAAAAATGATGCCGTGCATAACAAAAAACCGAAAAAAAGACGACCGTCACTGCCCCGGATGCGTGAATCAACCAGCACCCACTTACCAATCAAACCAGACCAATTCCCACACCACCCCAGCGGAATCCCCACACGTCAGAACGATGGCTCCCCTTTTTCACCGCGACATCCATCAAGAACGATTTTTTTCCTTTTCGCCACGCCCCAAAGGGAGGCATTATTCCCCCGGTCCAGGCGGTTCTTTGCACACCTCTTTCTACATTGGAGTCATTCATTCATGGCCAAAGAAAATCACCATCGACTCGTCATTCTCGGTTCCGGACCAGCCGGCTACACCGCCGCGATCTATGCCGGGCGCGCCGGCCTGAAACCCGTGTTGATCCAGGGCATGCAACCTGGGGGCCAATTAACCACCACCACGGAGATCGACAATTTCCCCGGTTTTGAAGACGGCATCCAAGGTCCCGAATTGATGGAAAAAATGCGCGCCCAGGCGGAACGGTTCGACACCCGGATGGTTTTCGACACGGTCACGAGTGTGGAACTGACCGGCAAACCTTTCCGTGTGACCTGCGATTCCGGGAGCGTCCTCACCTGTGACGCCCTGATCGTGGCGACCGGCGCCTCGGCCCGCTGGCTGGGATTGGAATCGGAACAGCGTCTGCGTGGATTCGGGGTCTCGGCCTGCGCCACCTGTGACGGATTTTTCTTCCGTGGCCAGGAAATCGCCGTGTGCGGTGGCGGCAGCTCGGCGGCGGAGGAGGCGCTCTTTCTCACCAATTTCGCCTCCAAGGTCTATCTCGTGCACCGCCGCGACCGCTTGCGGGCCGAACAGGTCATGCAGGAACGGGTGCGCAACAACGCCAAAATCGAGATGGTCTGGGATTCGGTCGTGGAAGAGGTGCTGGGCGAGCCGGGCAGTGGCGGGGTTCGGGGTCTCAAGCTGCGCAACGTCAAAAGTGGAGAGAGCAGGGAGTTGGCGGTCACCGGGGTGTTTGTCGCCATCGGACACAACCCCAACACGGAAATTTTTGGCACTCAACTGCAGAAGGATGACGCCGGTTACCTGATCACCCGACCCGGCTCCACCGCGACCAACATTCCAGGCGTCTTCGCCGCCGGCGACGTACAGGACCGGATCTATCGGCAGGCCATCACCGCAGCCGGAACCGGCTGCATGGCCGCCCTGGAGGTGGAGAAATTCCTCACGGAACTGGAAGAACACCAGTCTCACTGACACCGAAGGCGGGATTCATCCCCTACGCGCGCCGGCATGGATCCCGCCTCCCGTCATACCGCCCTCAATGGGCCTTTTTCTTCTGCGCCTTCTTGACCGGTTTTTTCTTGAGCGGCTTTTTCTTGCCCAACTCTTTCTTGCCGGTCGCGGTCGCTTTGTCCACCTTTTTTCCCGCGTCCTTTTCGACTGTTTCAGGTTTTTTCGTGGCCGCGTCGCCCGCTTTCCTGCCGGACGCGGGGATGAATTTGCCCTTGTCATTCATCTGATTGTTATTGAATTCCCCGACATACTTGTCGCCATTCGGGTAGATGAAAGTACCCATGCCATTCATCTTGTTGTTCTTGTATTCACCGATATAGACACTGCCATCAGGATAGGTGAATTTTCCCTGTCCATTGATCTTGCCATTCTTGTATTCACCGACATACTTGCTGCCATCGGAATAGACATAAGTTCCCTTGCCATTGAGGCAATCACCGGTAATGCATTTTTCTTCGGCAACTCCGACGGAAACCGCACCAAACGAGAAGAACAACACCAACATCAACACCAAGCGCGCATTTTTCATAATATTTTCAATCCTTTCACGATAAAACAAGCAGCAGACATGGAATTCTTGAGCATCACTCACCGACGGGTTCAATGGAGGCGTGCCACGTCTCGACCGACTTGTGGATGATACGACACAGACAGGGCATTATGCCACAATTTTTTCGACGCGCCATTGTCGATGTTCCCTCATTTCCGGGTGAGCATCGCCCGCAGACGCGTCAAATCTCCACGCAGACCGAGACAGATCAACAAATCCTCTGTGGCAAAGCAGTAGTCGGGGGAGGGGTTGAGCAGCAAACTCTCCCCAGGGCGTTGCACCGCCACCACATTGCAGTGATAGACATCGCGAATCGAAGCGTCCTTCAACAGCACCCCCTGCAGGCGGGCGCCCGTGGAGATCTTGATCCGCTCCAGTTCCAGGCCGACGCGCAGCAGGGGAATTTTCTCCAGATCTCCCGCGGCGACCCGCAACGCTTCCAGATCCGTTCGATGCCCCAGACAGATCACCACATCATCGGAGGAGAGGCGCAAATTCGCCGTGGGCATGAACTTCACCTCCTTGCCGCCGGAGACCACCGCCAGGGGCATCACGTTGAAACGGTTCTTGAACGCCACATCCTGCAGCAGCACGCCATCAAACAGCGAATTGGGAGAAATCTCGATTTCGATCAACTCCTGGCCTTCCAGGAGATGGTCCACGGCAATCTGGTTCGCGGCCCGCTTCAACCGTTCCATATCGTCCTTGTGTCCCAGACAGATGATGACATCCTCAGACCGCAGCACAAAATCGGCCTGGGGATTGAACCGCATCCCCTTGCCCTCGGAAATGATGCCCACCACAATGGCGTCATACCCATGACGCAAATCCGAA
>JADGCR010000183.1 GCA_015228895.1 Magnetococcales bacterium | reverse complement strand
TCGGACCCGGACCGGGAGGGTCTGGTCACGGTCTTTTTCGAAATCAATGGTCAGCCCCGCTCCATTACGGTGCAAGACAGCGTCCGCGCGAAGCAAAAGATCGTCATGCCCAAGGCTCGGGATGGTGATCCCAACCAGATCGGCGCGCCGATTCCCGGCACCGTGGGCGCCATCGCGGTGGTCAAGGGGCAGAAGATCGCCCGTGGGGATCTGCTGCTCACCCTGGAGGCCATGAAGATGGAAACCGCCCTGTGCGCCAACCAGGAGGGGGTCGTCGCCGAGGTGCATGTCACCGTCGGGGCCCAGGTGGATACCAAGGATCTGCTGATCACCATCGCGCCCAAGTGACGGTGTTGCGGTTGCGGCCATCTTGGGGTAGTATCGAGAGGTTTTGTTAATTTTTCACAGCGGGACAAGCCGGAGCATCATGGAAAACGAAAAAGCAGTCGTGGATCCCAACAGTTCCAAACGGGTTCCGGTCAACCTTGAAGACGAAATGCGGCGCTCCTATCTCGATTATGCCATGAGCGTCATCGTGGGGCGCGCCCTGCCGGACGTGCGGGACGGCCTCAAGCCGGTCCATCGCCGGGTGCTGTACGCCATGAGCGAACTGGGCAACGAGTGGAACCGGGCCTACAAGAAATCCGCCCGCGTGGTCGGTGACGTGATCGGCAAATACCATCCCCACGGGGATGTCGCGGTGTATGACACCATCGTGCGCATGGCCCAGGATTTTTCCATGCGCCACCCCCTGGTGGACGGGCAGGGGAACTTCGGCTCGGTGGACGGGGACTCCCCGGCGGCCATGCGTTACACCGAGGTGCGCATGACCCGGCTGGCCTCGGAACTGCTGGCGGACATCGACAAGGAGACCGTCGATTTCGGTCCCAACTACGACGGTTCCCTGCAGGAGCCACGCATTCTGCCCTGCAAGTTTCCCAATCTGCTGGTGAGCGGTTCCTCTGGCATCGCCGTGGGCATGGCCACCAACATCCCGCCCCACAATCTGGGGGAGGTGGTGGACGCCACCTGCGCCTTGATCGACAACCCTCTGTTGACCAACCGGGAGTTGATGAATTATGTTCCCGGTCCGGATTTTCCCACGGGTGCCACCATCCGGGGGCGGGCCGGCATCGTCAGCGCCTACGAGACCGGACGGGGTTCGGTGGTGGTGCGGGCCAAGACCAGGGTGGAAGTGAAAAAGGATGGTCGCGAGGCCATCATCATCGATGAACTCCCCTTCCAGGTGAACAAGGCCCGTCTGGTGGAGGCCATCGCCGACCTGGTGCGGGACAAGAAAATCGTCGGCATCTCCGATCTGCGGGACGAATCCGACCGCCAGGGGATGCGGGTGGTCATCGAGACCAAACGGGATGCCAACACGGAAGTGCTGTTGAATCAGTTGTACAAGCACACCGCCATGCAGACCACCTTCGGAGTGAACGCGGTGGCTTTGGTTCACGGGCAACCCCAGACGTTGAGCCTGAAACGGTTTCTGGAGGAGTTCATCAACCACCGTCGTCAGGTGGTGACCCGGCGCACCCTGTTCGAACTGCGCAAGGCCCAGGCCCGGGGTCACATTCTGGAAGGGTTGTCCGTGGCCCTGGCCAACATCGACCGCATCATCGAACTGATCCGGGAATCCCCCAATCCCCAGGTCGCCAAGGAGCAGTTGGTGGCCGAGTTGTGGGACCGCGGTCCGGTGGAGGCCATGCTGGCCCGCGCCCTGGACGCGGGTTCCGTGGCGTCGCCTCAGTTTGTGGAGGGGGGATACCGGCTTTCCGGAGAGCAGGCCCAGGCCATTCTCGACATGCGACTGCATCGTCTGACCGGGCTGGAGCAGGACAAGATCCATCAGGAGTTCGAGGAGACCCTGACGGAAATCGCCCGCCTGAACGTCATTCTGGCCTCCGACGAGGCGTTGTTGAATGTCATCAAGGAGGAGTTGACCCGCATCAAGGAGATGTTCGCCAATCCCCGGCGCACGGAGATTGTGGAGGACATGGGTGACTTTTCTGCCGAGGATCTGATCCCGGAGGAGGAGATGGTGGTGACGGTGAGTCATTCCGGTTATGTCAAGCGTCAGCCCACGGTGGATTACCGCAGTCAGCGGCGTGGTGGCAAGGGCAAGAGCGCCACCGGGGTGAAGGACGAGGATTTCATCTCGCAGATGTTCGTGGCCTCCACCCATGACACGATTTTGTGTTTCACCGACAAGGGCCGGGTGTTTCGTTTGAAGGTCTACGAGATCCCCCAGGCCAGTCGGGCGGCGCGGGGGCGACCGATCGTCAATTTGCTGCCCGGTTTGGAGTCCGACGAGAAGCTGGCGCAGATTCTGCCGGCCCCGGTCGCCAACAACGAATGGGACAACTGGCATCTGTTGTTTGCCACCAGCAAGGGTTTGATCAAGAAGACGGCCCTCTCCGCGTACATCAACATCCGCGCCAACGGTATCCGGGCGGTGGATTTGCAGGAGGGGGACGATCTGGTGGGGGTGGCGCTGCTGCCGGTATTGCCGGAGGATCTGGAGTCCGAGACCGGCGAGGCTGGCGAGGAGGAGGAAGAGGCTGTCATCGAAGTGGAAACCGTGGGTGAGGATGACCTGGAGGAGGTGGAGAAGGAGGCGCGTCCCGGTCGGATTCTGCTTTATTCCAGTTCCGGCAAGGCGGTGCGTTTCCGGACCAGTCAGGTGCGTCTGATGGGCCGGGTGGCCCGTGGGGTGCGTGGCATGCGCTTGAAGGGGGAGGATCGGGTCATCGCCTTGAATGTGTTGACCCAGGAGGATGATTGTCAGATTCTGGTGGTGACGGAGAACGGGTTTGGCAAGCGGACGGCGGCGGGACTGTTTCCCACCAAGGGTCGTGGGACCCAGGGGGTGATCGGCATGCAGATCAACGCGCGCAATGGTTCGGTGGTGGCGAGTCTGGTGGTGGTGCCGGGTGACCAGATCATGTTGATCACGGATCAGGGCACGGTGTTGCGCACGGCGGTGGAGACGGTCCGTTTGACGGGTCGGAACGCCCAGGGGGTGAAGATTCTGGATGTGGCCAAGGAGGAGCGGTTGGTCTCCGTGGCGCGCATCGCCGAGTCCGAAGAGGAAGCGAGCAACGGCGAGGGAATCGAGGAGGAGTCGGACGGTGTTGGATTTGAAGTGGATTCGTGAACGCCCGGAGTGGGTGGAGGAGCGTCTGAGGAGTCGGGGGGGTCGATATGATCTGACGGCCTTTTATGCCCTGGAGGCGCAAAAGCGCGAGACGCAGCAGCGCACCGAGGGTTTGCAGGCGCAGCGCAACGAGATTTCCCGCGAGGTTGGCCGGATGAAGGCCAACAAGGAGGACGCCTCCGGGCTTTTGGCCCGGATGGGCCAGTTGGGGCCCCGTCTCAAGGAGGCGGAGGGTTTGTTGCGGGAGCAGGAGGAGGCGTTGCTCGGGGTATTGGCGAATCTGCCCAATCTGCCCGCGGAGGATGTTCCGGTTGGACCGGACGAGAGTGGCAACGTGGTGTTGAAGACGTGGCCGGAGGGTTTTGCCGCCGCGCCGCCCGTTGGTTTCGCGCCGTTGAATCATTGGGATGTGGGTGAGGGATTGGGGGTGTTGGATTTTGCCTCCGGGGCGGAGACGGTGGGTGCCCGTTTTACTTTTTTTCGGGGTGCCGGTGCCCGGTTGATTCGCGCCTTGACTGGATTCATGTTGGATTTGCATACCCTCGAACATGGTTACGAAGAGATTCTGCCGCCGTTTCTGGCCAATCGGGAGAGTCTGTTCGGCACCGGGCAGTTGCCCAAGTTCGAGGAGGATCTGTTTTGTTTGCGGGATGATCCCTATTATCTGATTCCCACGGCGGAGGTTCCCCTGACCAACCTGGTGCGTGGTCAGATTGTGGAGGAGTCCCGTTTGCCGTTGAAATGGACCGCCTGGACCGCCTGTTTCCGTCGCGAGGCCGGAGCGGCTGGCAAGGACACTCGGGGGTTGATTCGGCAGCATCAGTTCGATAAAGTGGAGTTGGTGTGGATCACCCGGCCCGAGGAGAGCATGGAGGCGTTGGAGAGTTTGACCGGTCATGCCGAGGAGGTGTTGAAGCGCCTGGAGTTGCCGTTTCGTCGTGTGGTGCTTTGCACCGGGGATTTGGGGTTTGCCGCGGCCAAGACGTATGACCTGGAGGTGTGGTTGCCTGGACAAGGGAAGTTCCGTGAGATTTCATCCTGTTCCAACACCCGGGATTTTCAGGCGCGGCGCATGAAGACCCGTTTGCGGCGTGAGGGTTCGAAAGTGGTGGAGTCGGTGCACACATTGAACGGCTCGGGTGTCGCGGTGGGTCGCGCCCTGGTGGCGTTGTTGGAGAATTATCAGCAGGCGGATGGGAGTGTGGTGATTCCCGATGCCTTGCGTCCTTACATGGGTGGTGTTTCATCACTGAAGCCCCCCGCCTCCTGCCTTGGGTAGGGGTCGATCGAGCGTCAACCTGCTTTCGTCTGGATGGGTGGCTGAGCGGTTCAAAGCAACGGTCTTGAAAACCGTCGAGTCGAAAGGCTCCGTGGGTTCGAATCCCACCCCATCCGCCAAAACAGATTCCGAAGACTGCCGAAGAATACTATAAACCCCGCTAAACACGGGTTTTTTTTGTTTGTTTAGCGTCCGAGGAGTTCCGAAGAATGCCGTTGACTACCAACAAATTTGTTGGTATCACGCGAAATCGTTTATTGAATATTCCAAGCTGTTTAGCCCGGATATTTCATGAAAAAGGGTGGCGAGATCTCGTAAATTCCTTTATAATCAGTTTACTAGACACGATTTTAAGGGAGATCTCGCCATGACAAATTGTACCAAGCCTTTGTTTGAATTTCCAGTCTGTAAGCGACGCCAAGTGGAAGCCGCGTTCGAGGGTGGAGATGTGACCAGTGATGCTGGCATTTTGCTTCTGAGACAAGTAGATAA
>JADGCR010000182.1 GCA_015228895.1 Magnetococcales bacterium | reverse complement strand
CGAAAAAGAGCGTGTACTCAAAATGATTCGCGACGAAGCCTCCAAACGGTTGGAGAATGCCAGCCGCAGTCGCCCATTGAAACCGACGGAAGCTCCGGTTGTCGCGTCGGAAGATAAGCAGGAGGAGAGCAAGGCCGAACCGGCAGTGCCTGAAACAGAGGGGCTCGCAGAGCCGGCTGGAGCCGTCGTTGTCGGGGGGCCGGCAGGGGTTGATCCTGCTGCGCAACCGGAGGCTCCGGCGGATGGAGCCGTTTCCGCCACGGCACCTGTCGATGAGGCGACAACATTGCCGGTGACGGAAAGCGCAGATGTTGCAGTGGTTTCGGCTGCTGCCGAGGCTGGGGAAGCTGTGGAGGCCCATTCTGGCACCCTGGTGCCGCCAGCCGCTCGAGCGGTTCCGGCCAACCTCCGGCAAAAACAGGAGACTATTCAGTCGCCCGCCCAGGCGCGCGCCATTGAGGCTTTCCTGCACCAGTTGCAAGGGAAGGAGCCTCCGGCGGGTGATCCTCCAGGCTCGGCGGCCAGCCCCCCCATCTCCGGGGAATCACCGGATACATCGGGGGCGACCGCTGCCGGGAAGTCGGCTCGTCGTCGTACGGGGGCAGAGGCTAAAGAGATTCCCGTCGAATCGCTGGGAACGGGCATTTATAATGCCTTGGGCGATATGGTTGGCGCAGTGGTACATACTTCCAAAAGGGTCTCCGGCAAAGTAAAGGAGACCGTGGCAGCTCCCTCCGAAGAGCAGGATCCGGAGTTGGATCATCCCAGGACGGGTACCGGGCGGGCAGCTGGCCGGCTGGCCCACGGGGTGCGCGGGGTGGCTGGCGGGGTGGCCGATGTCGTCAAGGGAGGCGGCAATCTGGTGGTCGGGACGGTAGGAATTGTGATCATGCCGGTGGTGGACACCGTAGGTGAGTTGTTCCGGGCCTTCAAACCTTCCCGGAAGCCTCCTGCTTCTGAGAAGTAAGAGGATTTCCATATTCGATCATTTTTGTTTCATCCGGTTGGTGAGAGGAGAGGAATCAACATGAAAACACCCGAACGCAGCCCTTTGTTGCTCGGTATTGATCTTGGGACATCCCGGACTATGGTGCTGTCAAACCGGGGGGCCCGTGCGACTGTTCGCTCTGTCGTGGGGTATCCCAAGGATATTATCGGCGTCAAACTGATGCACCAAGCCCAGATTATTGGCGAAGAGGCTCTCAAACGGCAGTCTTATCTGAACATCTATTATCCGTTGGAAGACGGGGTGCTGAAGGAGGCCAACGACCAGGCCGCCGAGGCGGCCAGACTGCTGATCAAGCATGTCATCCAACTGGCCGACCCCCAACCCGGCGACCGGATCTATGGCGTGTTGGGGGTGCCGGCGCGTGCCTCCATGTTCAATAAGAATCAACTGCTGAGGATCACTCATGATCTGCTGGACCTTTCCATGGTGGTTTCCGAACCCTTCATGGCGGCTTATGAGGTGGATCAACTGAACAATGCCATCATGATCGACATCGGTGCCGGCACCACGGACATTTGCGCCATGAAGGGGACCATCCCCAGTGGGGATGAGCAGGTGACCGTGCTGAAGGCTGGCAACTATATCGATCTGGTGCTGGAAAATCTGATCCGCGAAAATTTTCCGGATGTGCAGATCACCAACAATCTGGCCCGCAAGATTAAAGAGCAATACGGCTTTGTGGGTGAACCTAAGGAGGAGGTGATTGTCCCGGTGCGGATCAATGGCATGCCGGGTTCCTGCAATCTGACCCGCGAGATCCGTACCGCCTGTGAGACCATTGTGACGGAAATTGTTGAGCACTTGCAAGCTCTGATCAAAGTATTTGATCCCGAGGACCAGGAGGAGGCTTTGCGCAACATTTATCTGACAGGGGGTGGGGCGCACATTCGCGGGATTGAGGCCATGATCTCCCAGCAGATGAAGCAATACGGTGAGGTGATTGTGCGTCAGGTTCCCAACCCGGATTTTTGTGGCAGCGCGGGTGCCCTGAAACTGGCGATGGAATTGCCGACGCAATACTGGGAACAGGTGGGGCAGGTGTCCAAACCTGTGAAGTGAACGGGGTCGTGTTTCTGATCGGGTCGTGTTTCTGATCTTTGAGGAGGGCAACAGCCCGACGGATGTACCTTTTTTTGACGGAGAAATCAATATGGAAACCACTTTGCAGGCACCCACGGATTTCGGCTCCAAAATGATGGCGGCCTTGAGCTATCTGGGCATCCTGTCGCTGGTGCCGCTGTTGGTCAACAAGGACAATGTGTATGTGCGGTTTCATGCCCGGCAAGGCATCATCCTCTGGATCTGGGAGGTAGTGGCCATCTACACCCTGGTGGTACCCGGTGTTGGTCGAGCCTTTTTCAGCATATCGGGTATTTTGTGCTTTGCCTTTTCCGTCATCGGCTTGATTTCGGTTGTCATGGGCCGGGCATGGAAACTGCCGCTGATCGGCAACTGGGCCCAGTCGATCTGAAGCGGGCTCTGAGGAAGTGTGGTGCGCTGCATCAGGTAAGGGGATGGAATGAATAGTGAGTAAACCCTTTGTTTCCCTGTTTCTTGCCTTGCTGCTGCTCATTTTCGCATCGCAGAACATGGTCCCGGCACAGATCCGCTTCATCGTGGGGCCGCCGGTGGAGCTTCCTCTGATCCTGATCATTTCTGGGGCGTTCATTTGTGGGTTTGTGGTGGCTACTGTCAGCCATCTGGCGCGGCGAGCCTTGCGGAATCGCCGCAAGGATGGCATGTGATTCGCAAGCACCGGTCTGCCGGCTGCGAGGAGAAGGTTTTCGTTCATGAGCTATCCCCAGTGTGTTGTCTGTTACCACTCCGTGGGATGGATTGGCCTGATCGCCAATCTGGCCATCTCAGTTCTGAAAGTGTTTGTCGGAATCATCTCTGGTTCCCAGGCGTTGCTGGTTGACGCGCTCTATTCGGCCAAGGATGTGCTGACCTCGTTTCTGATCATCCTGGGCCTGAAATTTTCCAAACAGCCCATTGACGAAGAGCATCAGTTCGGTCATGGCAAAGCGGAATTTCTCTTTTCCCTCTGCGTTGGCCTGTCGATGGTGACGATCACCGGCGTGTTCGTCTACTTTGAAACCGATAAACTGCTGGCCGGGGGCACCCATCAGGCACCGCACATGATCGCCTTGTGGGCCGCTCTTTTTGTGGTCGCCGCCAACCTGTTTCTGAGATATTACACCCGTTGTGTCGCCCACCATATCAATAGCCCCATGGTCTCCGTACTCTCCCATCACCAGAAGTCGGATGCCTATTCGTCGCTGGCCGTGGCCCTGGGGATCATCGGTTCTCACTATTTCAATCTTCCCTGGCTGGATGCGGTGGTGGCTGTCGGTGAGTGCCTGGATCTGTTCCATCTGGGGGTGAAAATTTCCTGGGACGCCATAAAGGGACTCATGGATGCTGCGGCACCCCAGGAGTTGGTGCATAGAATTCGTGAGGTTTCCAAATCGGTTGCCGGCGTCCGGAGTGTGGAGGATGCACGCACCCGCCGGGTTGGACAGGAGATCTGGATCTCCCTGGTGATCGGTGTTGATCCTGAGCTGACGGTGGAAGAGGGCAAAGAGATCAGCCTGTGGGTTGAAAAACGCCTGATGGAGATGATTCCTCACCTGGGTGATGTCAGCGTTCATTTTAAATCGGAGGCGGAGTCGATCCCCGAGTTCGATTTTATTGAGGAGGAGATTGCCCAACTCCGGAAACAGATGGTCCCGCCTCAGCAAAATCTGCTCCATCCGGCGGGCTATCGCCCCCTCCAGGCACTGGAGGAGACCTCCTGATGGGCACTGCCAGCATCGCGCTTGCTCTGTTTGTGGTCTGCTTCCTCCTGGTGCAACTGGACAAGGTGGATCGTGGGGCGGCCATGTTGAGTGGAGCCGTGCTTTTCCTGTTGCTCGGCGATGCGTTACGTTTTTATTCCCTGGATCAGGCGTTTGCGGCCATCTATTTCGACTCCCTGGCGTTGCTGTTCGGTATCTCGTTGATTTCGAACTGTCTGTATCGTTCGGGCGTTTTTCATCATCTGGCCTTTCACGTCGCCCGCTATTCCCTCGGCAATCCGCTGCTGATCATGGTCCTGCTGACCTTGACCACCTATTCCCTCTCCCTGGCCTTCAACAATCTTTCCGTCATGATCATCATGCTGCCGCCCACACTGGTGCTGTGCCGGGCATTGGCCATGGATCCCGCGCCCATTATGGCCGCCGAACTGATCGCCTCGAACCTGGGGGGAGCCTCCACCCTGGTGGGAGATTTTCCCAACATGATCATCGGCGCGGTCGCTCGGCTCCATTTTGATGATTTTATCGGCGGGATGATGGTGCCCTGCCTGGTTCTGCTGGCCGCTCTGCTGCTTTTTTTCCATCGACATCTGGAGAGATCGCCGGCCGCGGGGCGCACAGACCTGGCCGCTCTCAAGACAGAACTCTTTGCGCAGTCGCCGGCCGGTTCACTGCCGGACCGTCTGGATCCCTATCTGTTGCGGTTGGGCTTGGCGGTGTTCATGGTGACCCTGTTCAGCTTTTTTGTGGCGCAACCTCTGGGCATACGTCCGGCGGCCATCTCCTTTGCCGCCGGTTTGGTGATCCTTGCCCTGGGACGACTGCCACAGTCGGAACTCTTCACCGCCATCAGTGGCGGTGATCTGCTGTTTTTTTCGGATTGTTCATCATGGTGGGTGGGTTGCATGCGGCGGGAGTGCTGGACGGGCTGCACGGCCTGATTGTCGCCGTGGGGAAAGGCAGCCCGGCAATCTCCTTGCTGGCGTTGATGTGGGTTGCCGCCCTGTTGACGCCGTTCCTGAATGCCGGTCCCTCGACCGCCTTCCTGGTACCGGTTGCGAAGGCCCTGAATGTCACTTTTCCGGGCAGTGCGGTCTGGTGGGCCCTGTCGCTGGGGGTGTTGGCCGGCTCCTCTGCCACCCTTTCGGGG
>JADGCR010000181.1 GCA_015228895.1 Magnetococcales bacterium | reverse complement strand
AACACCCGACTGGCCATCATGAAAGCCAGCAAATGGGTCAGCGAGGTCAGCAGGGAGGTCCCCACCACCAGCCAGACCCCGGCCCGGCCGGGCCGGTAGGCCACCATGATCTGGCGCAGCACGTCAGCCCAGCCAACGGGCAACCGATCGAACAACACCCTTTGCACCACCGGCGACCAGACCAGGACGAACAGCAGCACCATCCCCCCCACCGCCAGCAGGGTCACCGCCCCGTAGCGCGCCAGCACTTCGGACGGCTCCCCCCAACCCAGCCAGAACAGGGTGAAAATCCCGCCAAGAAGCAGATAGGTGAACAGGCCCAACACCCGATCCATCACCACCGTCGAGACCGCCGCCAGTTTGGCGGTTCCCGAATATTTCAGCACGTAGAACCCCCTGGCCGCCTCGCCGGCGATCGATCCGATCGAGGTGATGCAAAAAAACTGTCCAATATATCCCATGCGTATCATTGTGACAAAAGGGATCTCAATCTCCTGCAACCGCAACAGCGTCCACCAGCGATGAATCTGCCCGAAAAAATTTCCCAACAACAACAACAGCACCCAGAGATGGCCGGAGGAGAAAAGATGCGACCGCAACGAGGAGATTTGCAGTTGATCCGAACGGACCAGCCAATACACCAGCCCGATGGACAGCAGATATTTGACGATTTTCACAGCCGCTCCTTTTGCCCGGACTCCAGCCCACTCCAATCATGACGCGGCAGAATAATCCCAAACCCCCCGGCAAGTCCATTCCATCCGGCGGGGATATGTTATACATTGCAAGCATGTAGATCGATTTTGCATTTGACTTTTCTCCCGCAGGGGATCAATGTTGGTGCCATTGTCCTGGCAGACAGCGATCAAGGCTCGGAATCATCACGGGAATTCAACAAAAATGTGCGGCATAGCGGGTTTTATCGGAACCGGAGACCAGGAACACCTGATCGCCATGGTGCAAGCCCTGTTGCACCGGGGACCCGATGCCCAGGGAACATGGTGGGACCAGGAAAAACGGATTTATTTGGGGCATCGCAGACTCTCCATCATCGACCTGGCGGGGGGGTCCCAACCCATGTGGACCGCCGACGGCGCCATAGGGGTGATCTTCAACGGGGAGATCTACAACCATCCGGAGTTGCGCGCCACGCTCTCCCGGGCGGGCCACCGCTTTCAAACCGACCACTCCGACACCGAGGTCCTGCTCCATGGTTACGAGGAGTGCCAAACCGCCCTGCCGGAAAAGCTCAATGGCATGTGGGCCTTCGCCCTGTACGACGCCAGACGGGGAAAACTGTTTCTCTCCAGGGACCGATTCGGAAAAAAACCTCTGTATTATCATGCGGACAGACATCTGTTCGCCTTCGCCTCCGAGCTCACGGCCCTGCTGCGACATCCCCACATCCGGCCCGCCATTTCCCCAACCAGTCTGCACAAATATTTCGCCTATGGTTACATTCCGGCCCCGGCCACCATCTTTCACGACATCCACAAGCTCCCCGCCGGTTGCAACCTGCTGCACGACCTGAACCAATCGACCACCACGCAGCATCGTTACTGGGAGTTCGTCCTGGACCCCTTCGACACCCTCCCTTCCAACCCGGTCCAGGAGTGGGGGGAGCAGTTGCGGGAACTCCTCACCCTGGCGGTGAAACGACGCCTGATGTCGGATGTCCCTCTGGGGGTGCTGTTGAGTGGCGGCATCGACTCCTCCGCGGTCGCGGCCCTGGCCGCGCAATTCACCCGGACCAAACCCCTGGAGTCGTTTTCCATCGGTTTCAACGAACCGAGCTTCGATGAATCCTGTCACGCCCACAACATGGCCGGACACATCGGTTCCCTGCATCACGCCACCACCTTTTCCGTGGACATGGCCAGGGACACCATTCCCACGGTGCTGGGCCAGCTGGATGAACCCATGGGGGACGACTCCCTGCTGCCGACCTTCCTGGTCTGTCGGGAAGCGAAAAAACGGGTCACCGTGGCGTTGAGCGGGGACGGCGCGGACGAGTTGTTCGCCGGTTACGAGCCGTTCCGGGCGTTGCGCTGGGCCAGACTCTACCGTGGCCTGATGCCCAGACCCCTGCATCAGGCGGTGGAGTTTCTGCTGGGCGCCCTGCCCGCGTCCCACCAGTACCTGAGCCTGGGCTTCAAAATGCAACGGGCCGTGCGGGGCATGGGCTATCCCCCCCCTTTGTGGAACCCGATCTGGCTGGCCCCCTTGTCCCCGGGGGAGCTGGCCGAAATGTTCATGGAGCCATTGCCCATCGAGCAGGTGTACGAAGAGGCCATTGCCGCCTGGGACGCCTGCACCCAGGACAACCTGATCGATCGCACCACGCAGTTCTATGTCAGGCTCTATTTGCAGGACAGCATTCTCGCCAAGGTGGACCGGGCCTCGATGATGAACTCCCTGGAGGTCCGCTCCCCCTTCCTGGACCGGGATGTGGTGGATTTCGCCCGCCGGATTCCCGCCTCCTACCGGTTGCGGGGGGGCACCACCAAATTCATTCTCCGCGAGGCCCTGCGTCCGGTGTTGCGCAAAGACATCCTGACCCGCAAGAAGCAGGGCTTCGCCCTCCCCATCGGTCCCTGGTTCCAACAGAACCAGATTCCGTTCCCCCCGCGTCCCCGGCCACCGGAGAAGGCCGCCATTCTGACCAAGATGCTCGCCATCCATCAATCCGGGCGGCAGAATCACCGCATGTATCTGTGGAACCAGCTGGTGCTGGACTACTTTTTCATCCGCCACGCCCAACGCATGCGCTATCCGTGATCACCGGCAAGGCACTCATCGTCAACGCCGACGACTTCGGATTGAGTCAAAGCGTCAACCTGGGCATTCTGGAGGCCCATCATCAGGGCATTGTCACCAGCACCACTCTGCTGGCCAACGGGCCCGCCTTCGAACAGGGCGTCCAGTTGCTCGGAGGCGCGCCCGGTCTGGGCGTGGGGGTCCATCTCAACGTGCTGCGGGGACGCCCCCTGTGCCATCCGGACACCCTGCCCCTCCTGACGCGCCATGGCCGCTTCCATCTGACGTGGAGCCGGATGCACCACACCCTGGTTCCCGGCATGCTCCAGGAAATCGAACGGGAGTACCGCGCCCAGATCGAGAAGGTGGCAGAGCACGGCATGGCCATCACCCATCTGGACGGGGAGAAGCATCACCACCAGTTTCCACCCCTCTTCAGGCTGGTCACCCGCCTGCTGCAAGACTACCGGATTCCCGCCGTGCGGTGCGCCCTGGAACCCCTCACGGCCCGATACGGCTTGACGAAAATGGCCAAGGTATCTATGCTGAATCTGTTCATCGGACGCAATCTTCGCGCGTTGCGTGGCACGGCAATCCGGCACGCCCACACGCAGGCGGGCATCGCCATGACCGGAGGCATGACCCCAGACGGACTGGAGCGCCTGTTGCGCCATCTGCCCGCGGGAATCACCGAGCTCTGCTGTCATCCGGGTCGAACGGACGGGGGGCATCACTCACAAATATATGATTTTGGTGAATTTTATATCGATGCCACCCGCGAGACGGAACTGAGCCTGCTGACCGCGTCCAGCGTCCAGCGGGTGTTGTCGGCCCAGGGCATCCAACGGATCACCTACGCAGGTCTGAACCCATCGGGATAGAAACGCCATGTCAACCGTCAGCATCGTGGTTCCCTTTTACAACGAAGAAGAGATCCTGCCCCAGTTTCATGCCGAAATGCTGCGCGCCCTGGACGCCCTGGACCGGACCTTCGAAGTGATCTACATCAACGATGGCAGCCGGGACAACACCCGGACCATCCTGCACGAACTGGTGCGACAGCCCCATGGACGGGTGACCTTCATCATCGTCGACTTCCGCAAGAACTATGGCCAGACCGCCGCCCTGCAGGCCGGATTCGACCAGGCCACCGGGGAGATCATCATCGCCATGGATGGGGACATGCAGCACCTCCCCTCGGAAATCGGGCTGTTCCTGAACAAAATCGACGAGGGCTACGACCTGGTCAGCGGCTGGCGCGCCAACCGTATCGACAGCTTCTGGCTGCGCCGACTCCCCTCCATGATCGCCAACGGCATGATGGCCAAGTTGTCCGGGGTGCGGTTGCACGATTTTGGCACCACCTTCAAAGCCTACCGTCGGGAAGTGCTCCAGGAGATCAATCTCTACGGCGAGTTGCACCGCTTCATCCCGGTGCTGGCGGCGGAACGGGGGGCGTCGATCTGCGAAATCCCCATCACCAACATCCTGCGGGCCACGGGTCAATCCAAATACGGCATCACCCGGACCTTTCGCGTCTTCTTCGATGTCCTGACCCTGGCCTTCCTGAACCGCTACGGCACCCGCCCCATGCATGTCCTGGGTCTGGCGGGAGCCGGTTTCATGCTGATCGGCTTCGTGCTGATGGTCGTCATCATCCTCGAATACCTGCTCAACACCTCCGACTTCCGGGGGACGCTGCAGATCGTGGTCATGATGTTTCTCTTTGGCAGTCAGTTGGTGGCCACCGGCCTGGTGCTGGAGCTGCTGGTGCGGGTGGGACACGAGGCCACCGGGAAAAAGATCTATACCATACGCAACATCACCCGCTCCGGGCCGGATTGACGTCGATGACGATCAAATCGTTGCTGCTCCCTCCCGCCTCCACCCAACCCCCCGGAGAGGGTGGCGCAAAAGAGTCCCGCTGGCTGCTCTTCTGGTTTCTCTGGTCCCTCCTGATTTCCGCCGTCTACTGGGCGCTCGGCCCTTACTCCTACATGCGCATTCAGGACAATACCGATTTCAACATCCCCTATCGTATCGCAGCCGCCAAAGATCTGCTGCAATACGGAATCACTTGGTGGCAACCCAAATTCAGTGGTGGCATGCCCTCCTTGGTCCATCCCATGGTGGACAACTTTTTAAGTGACGGCCTACCCTATCTGTTGTTTCCGGCCTGGGTGGTTCACGGCTTTGTCATG
>JADGCR010000180.1 GCA_015228895.1 Magnetococcales bacterium | reverse complement strand
GCGTCTGGACAATGCCGCCAAAGAGTGGCCACAATTACGTTTCATGGCCACCCGGGAACAACTTTGATCTGGGAGTGACACGATTCGGCCCGCACGCGCACACTGACGATGATCGTAGCCAACCCGAACTTGTTGGAAATCCCCTGTCAGACGGTGGACCCCATGCGGCTAGTCAACACGTTATGTTGGGCGCGTGAATGCACCACAAGTGCCAGCGGAGCGTTGCAATGAGACTGATCAGAAACAGCGGCAGTGACCGGGTGGTGGATGAACTGCGCAAAGTACTTGTATCCGCATCGGTGCTGGATATCGCTTCTCCCACATTCTCCCTGTTTGCTTTTTCAAAAATCAGAGACCTGTTGGAGCGTCTTGGGCGATGCAGGATTGCATTTCCCAAAGCGACGGGTATGGAACTGGGCCTTCTGGGTTCCGACGCCGACCGTCCCTTTCGCAATCATCTTCAGACCCACTTTCTCGCCCGCCAATGCATGGCCTGGGTCAGACAAAAAGTGGAACTTCGCACCACCACAGGCCCGTTGCCCCAATCAGCCCTGGTGGTCAGTCACCCGAAATCCGCACCGCAAAAGGTCATCACGGGGGCTTGCCCCTTTACCACCGATGGTCTCGGTCTTACACCGGGAAACCAATTCAGTCTGATCCAATGCGCCGATGATCCGCAAGAAATCGAAGAGCTGAGTGCATGGTTCAAATCCCTGTGGGGCAGTTTGCCAGCCATCCCTGAAGCCAAAGAGAGATTCCTGGCCGACCTTCAGGAACTGTGTGACCGGCAAGCTCCATCTCTGATTTATTATTGGATTCTCTATCAGTTGTTCAACACCCTGGGCGACCAGATAGACGAGGAACGCATCGTCAAATCGGCCACCGGCATCCGCAACACAGTGGTTTGGAAAAAACTCTTCAAGTTCCAGCGGGATGGCGTCATCGGAGCCATTGACAAGCTGGAGCGTCACGGCGGCTGCATCATCGCCGACAGTGTTGGATTGGGCAAGACCTTCGAGGCCTTGGCCATCATCAAATATTACGAACTGCGCAATGACCGGGTTCTCGTGCTTTGCCCCAAGCGACTGCGGGACAATTGGACCCTCTACAAGGCCAACGACCGGCGAAACATCCTCGCCACCGACCGCTTGAACTACGATGTCCTGAATCATACCGATCTGTCCCGTGACGGAGGTTTGTCCGGGGAGATCGATCTGGCCCACGTCAACTGGGGCAACTACGATCTGGTGGTGATCGACGAATCCCACAACTTTCGCAATAAGCCAACCCATAGGAAGCGGGAGAGCCGCTACGAGCGGCTCATGAACCGCATCATCAAAACGGGGGTGCGGACTCGGGTGCTGATGCTATCCGCCACGCCGGTGAACAACCGGCTGGCCGATCTCAAGAATCAAATCGCCTTCATCACCGAGGGCAACGACGCGGCGTTCCTGGATCATGGGGTGCCCAGCATCGAGGCCACCATCCGCATCGCCCAGGCCCAATTCAACCGCTGGCTGGACCTGCCGGATGTCGGGCGCACCTCCGCATCGTTGACCGAACTGCTGGGGTTCGATTATTTCAAGCTGTTGGACATACTGACCATCGCCCGCTCTCGCAAGCACATCGAGAAGTACTACGGAACGGAGGAGACTGGAAAGTTTCCCGAGCGTCTCAAACCGGTCAACATCAAGACCGACGTGGACCTGATGGGGTACTTTCCACCCATCGGACGCATCAACCATAAAATCCGCAGTCTCAACCTAGCGGCTTTCACCCCGTTGCGGTACGTGCTGCCGGGCAAGAGAGCCGCCTATCACGAGAAGTACGATACCCAGGTGCGCGATGGCGCGGCCACGTTCAGTCAATTGGACCGCGAAGAGAGCATGGTGCATCTGTTGCGCGTCAACCTGCTCAAACGCATGGAGAGTTCGGTACATGCCTTCGCCCTGACCTTGGAGCGGCAGGTGAACGATGTCGAATCAATGTTGGAGCGTCTGAAAAATTACGACGCCAAGAGTGCGGTGGAGGCGTTGGATATCACCGGCATCGAGGTGGACGACCCCGCGTTCGAGACCCTGCTCATCGGGCGCAAGGTGAAGGTGCTGCTCCAAGATGTGGACCACTGGCGATGGAAGCAGGAACTGGAGGAGGATCGCCTGGAACTGGCGCGGCTCCACCACGAAGCCAAGCGCATCACCCCGGAGCGGGACGCCAAGTTGGCCGCTCTCCAGGAGATGATCACCGATAAGGTGAATCACCCGGTCAATCCGGGCAACCGTAAGATCCTCCTCTTCACCGCCTTCACCGATACCGCGACCTACCTCTACGAGGCCCTGGCTCCCTGGGTGAGGAAGCAATTTCAGATGGAGTGTGCGCTGGTCACAGGTTCGGGTGGCAACCGATGCACGATCCGCCGCTTGGGAACCGAACTGGGGGCGATTCTCGCCGCGTTTTCCCCACGTTCCAAGGAACGCCCCGAAGATCTGGCGCAGGAGGGGGAACTGGATCTGCTCATCGCCACCGACTGCATCTCCGAGGGCCAGAATCTCCAGGATTGCGACTGTCTGGTCAACTACGACATCCACTGGAATCCAGTGCGCATCATCCAAAGGTTCGGACGCATCGACCGTATCGGCTCTCCCAATGCCCGCATCCGGTTGGTCAACTTCTGGCCGAACATGGAGTTGGACGAGTACATCAACCTGGAACAGAGGGTGAGTGGACGCATGGTGCTGCTGGACATCTCCGCCACCGGCGAGGAGAACGTCATCGCCTTCCAATCCGGCGATCAGATGAACGATCTGGAGTACCGGCGCAAGCAGTTGCTCAGACTCCAGGAGGCGGTCATCGACATGGAGGACATGGATGGCGGCATTTCCATCACCGATCTCACTCTAAACGACTTCCGGGTAGATTTGGCCGGATTCATACGGGAACATCCCGGATCTCTGGAAAAACGCCATCCCGGCCTTTTCGCGGTGACGGTCGCTCGCAAGGATGGGGACGTTCCCCCCGGCGTGATCTTCTGCTTGCGGGCGACGGAGGAAGACGCGCAGGGGTCCGCCGGACCGGATTATCCCCTGGCCCCCCATTATCTCGTGCATGTGGGCCTGGATGGCGCGGTCCAGCTACCTTTCACCCAGGCAAAGCAGGTCATGGACCGCCTCAAAAAGGCCTGTCTTGGCTGTGACCTGCCCGATGTGGAGGCTTGTGACCGGTTCGACAAAGCGACCCGCGAGGGGCGGGAGATGGAGGTCTACCGCAAGCTGTTGGCCAAAGCGGTGGGATCGGTGGTGGGCAAGCAGGAAGAGCGTGCGGTGGCCAGTCTCTTTTCTCTGGGCGGCACCCATGCCTTGAAAGGGGAGTTTGCCGGGATCGATGCTTTCGAGGTGGTGGCATGGCTGGTGCTGTTGCCGGAACAGGAGCGAGCCGCTAAGCCATGAGCAGAATCGCCCTTCTTGAAGCACTCTCCTTGCCGCCAGAGGTCCGGGTGGACAGGCGCGTGGCGAAAAAGATGCTGGAACAAGGTGCTAACACTGCCGCCGACAAGCGGATCATTCAGGATGGTGTGGACGACCTGCACTGGATCGCCGCCCTCAAGCCCACCAACATCGGCGTACCCGCATTCCGGGACGAAACCCGCGATTATGGCGAAATCGCCGTGTTGACGATGGCTCTGCGGCCAGCGGCCAAGGCACGGTTGACGGAACTGATCCACCGGGCGATTCCCTATCCCGTTTTCCTGGTCTCCACCCAAGGGGAAACAGTGACCCTTACCCTGGCACACAAACGTTTTTCCCTGGGGGATGCGGGCAAGGTGGTTCTGGATGGGGGGATGGTCGGGATTACGCTGCTGGCGGACTCCTCACTGGATACCGCATTCATGGCGTCCCTGACTCTGGATGCGCAAGCTGCGGCAAACCTCCACACCCTTTATCAGGGATGGATGGATCGCACCGAGGCCCTCGCCGCCGCCCGCATCACCGGCCAATTCATGCCTCTGAAGTCGCCGGAACGGACTTTGGTCCGCCGTGCTGCTCTGGAGGAACACGTCCGGTTGGAACGGGAAATGGCCGGTTTGCGCGTTCAGGCGGGCAAGGAGAAGCAACTCAACCGTCAGGTGGCGTTGAATCTGGGGATCAAGCGGCTGGAAGAGCGATTGAACAGCCTTGTCAACACGCTATAATTCGGAGTGCCGGGCGGACAAGGAGAAGCAGCTCAACCGTCGGGTGGCGTTGAACCTCAAGATGGGTGGTTTGCAAACGGAACTGGGGAAGGTGATGGAAGAACTGCGACGAGATAACCATGTCGATTGAGAAGAAAAGCTTCGCTTTCGATACCACCTTGAGCGGCAAGGGTATGCCCGGGCCATCCCGCAATGGCGAGCCATGGGGTATCATGTAAAATTGATCTTTTTGGACCTTCCCGATGTGGAGACCGCCCTGGCGCGGGTGGCGGAGCGGGTCAGGCAGGGCGGGCACGACGTGCCCGAGGAAACCGTCCGCCGCCGGTTTGTGGCGGGACGTTTGAATTTCGTTGGCGTCTACCGTCCCTTGGTGGATGTGTGGCTACATTTTGATCATTCCGGGGACCGCCCCCGGTTGCTGGACTGGAGCGAACAATGAACAACAAACCGTTGAGTCAAGCTCGGGACGAGGACGCCCGCCATGTGGAGCAGGCGTTGGAACGTGCAGCGCGGCGCGCCCGTGAAATTGCCATCCAGACCCAGACTGCGCTGGTGGTGGTTCGGGATGGACAGTTGGTCAGGGAACATCCCAGCCAGGCATGGGTAAAAGGAGACGTACAATGACCATGAAGAAACTGGCCCCCAACGATCCTGAAATGCACAGTGCGGATCTCCTGGCTGAGAATGTCGAACGGCTCAAAGAGATTTTTCCAGAGGCATTCACCGAAGGGAAGATTGACTTTGCGGTACTCAAGGAGCTGCTAGGCGGCCATGTGGAC
>JADGCR010000017.1 GCA_015228895.1 Magnetococcales bacterium | reverse complement strand
ATCGGTGATCTCCAGTTCTCCGCGCCCCGAGGGCTGGATGCCGCGGGCCATCTCCACCACCTGGTTGTCGTAGAAGTACAGCCCGGTGACGGCATAATTGGATTTGGGATGCCGGGGTTTCTCCTCCAGGCTCAGCGCTTTGCCGGAGGCGTCGATTTCCACCACGCCGTAACGGGCCGGATCACGCACCGTGTAGGCGAAGACGCAGGCGCCTTTTTTAAGGCCCACATAAGGCCGCAGTTTCCCCGGCAGGGCATCCCCGAAAAAGATGTTGTCCCCCAGGATCAAGGCCACCGGATCGGAACCGATAAAAGTCTCGCCGATCAAGAACGCCTCGGCCAGTCCCCGTGGCGCGGCCTGGGGGGCGTACTCCAGACGCATGCCCAGGCGGGAGCCATCCCCCAGCAACTCCTCGAAACGGGGCAGATCCCGCGGGGTGGAGATGATCAAAACATGTTGGATGCCCGCCAGCATGAGGGTGGACAACCCGTAATAGATCATCGGCTTGTCATAAACCGGCAACAGTTGCTTGCAGACCGGCAGGGTCGCGGGATGGAGACGGGAACCACTGCCACCAGCCAGGATGATGCCTTTATACATGAACCTCTCCTTGCCATGAATGAGACCCCGCCGGAAGAGCCTCCCGACAAGGCGGACGATCCACATTGTGGAATAAAAAATTATTTATTGCAAAACAGGCTGCCAATTTCTCCATTCTGGTGTATCATCTTTCGCAAGAAAGGTCGCGAACACCTCCCGGTTTTTCAAGGTCCTGTCGGACTGTCAGAACCGGGAGGCTTTTCATCCATCCGCAAGGGGGTGCGCAGAGGCTAAAGCGCGAGGTGGGACTAAAGCAGGCGTGGCAGGCGTGCGCAGGCAACCGTGATCCACCGGGTGATCACGATTGCCCGAGGAAAATTACTGTCCCGCCTTGAGAGAATTCATCACGTCGGAATAGCTTTTGAAGGTTTGCAAGGCTTCCGCCAATCCCCCCGCACCCGTCTTGGGGGCGTCCGGATCGACAAAGGGCTGTTTTTCCACCTTTTTCTCCACCCTTTTCTCCACTTTTTTCTCTTCCTCTTTCACCACTTTCTTCTCGACCTTGACCGGGTTGAACACCTTCACCCATTGACGGACCGAGCGACCGGAGAGGAGCACCTTCTCGGTGGTGATGTCCCGCACCTTGGTGCCTTCTTCTCCTTTGAGTTCATCCCCTTCCTGATACATCTCCCCGTCGATCACGGCGAAACGGTCCCCGCCGGAGACATAGGCCATGGAGACGATATGACTGCTGAGATCCTCGTCGGGACGGCTGGCGACCGCCTGGGCCGCGTCCACGAACTGAGTGTCGAAACCCAGCATCACCATGCTGACCTCGCCCTGCACCGGAGCCGCCGGGACGCGCAGTTGCTCCAGTTCCGGCAAGCGGGTGCGCATGGTGGTCCGATCCGCGGTGTTGATCACCGGAATCTCCATGCTGTCCTTGGCCAACACGGCATTCCCGCCCGGTATCTCCTGCTGGACCCCCTTGGCAAGAACGGGATGCAAAACCTGCCACCCCAGATACCCCCCGGTGGCTGTGCCGGAGAGCAGCATCAAAGACATGGAAACCAAACCAAAGCGTTTCGCTTTCATGATGGTCACTCCCGCTCCAGTTTGAGGGTAAATTGCAGTTCCATCACATCGGTGGAAAAGTCACTCTTCAACACCCGGTAGTTGCGGCTGGTCAGGCTGGAGATGAACGCCTCGTGCTCCTGACTGGCTTGAGGAAAACCGGACTTGACCCGCCCCTTCAAAGTCAACACGGCCTTGGCCTGGGCGTCGTACTCGACCACCACCTGATCGAACTGGATTCTCCCGCTCAACGATTTGGTCACGTCGGTGAGAATCCCTTGCAACGAGGGGGCGACCTTCAAGCGGCTCAGGTTGTCGGTGAAGGCGACCACCTTCTGATAGCCGGGATCCACCGGTTCCACCTTCATGGCCGCGCTGCTGACGATATCGGTCAACTTCATGGTCTCGTCCGCCATGAGGTTGGACTGGCGTTGCAGCCAGAGGGCCCCCAGATAGAGACCCGCCACCAGCAGAAGGGAGAAAAAGGTGACCAGGGGCACGGAACGTTGCGCCAGATACTGCATCCGGTCCAAAGCGGGCGAGGAGGAGTCGGAAACGGTCAAAGCCTGCAAGGCGGCGGGGAGGGAGGAGGCGACAAACTCCTGCCCCCGGCTGTCGTGCATGCGCGGTTTCAGGGATTTCAACGGAACATCCAGGGACTTGGCGAGTTTGTGCGCCCATTCCGCGGACATCATCCGGGTCTGCTCCTTGCCGAGAGTGACGGCGCTCTCCCCGGTTGCGGCCCAGCCTGTGGAGGTGGAGGCGTCCCTGGTATCCGCGCCGAAGGCGGAAAAGCCGCTGCTGCCGGTGATGGAGGAGTGCCCGGTGGTCGAGGAGCCTTCCGTCTCTTCACCCACCAACCAACTGAAATGCACCATCAACTCCAGTTTCCCCGTGACATCCGCCAGCATGGAACGGATTTCCTGTCCCACGGTTTCCGCCAGACTCTCTCTGGCCTCCGGGGAGTAGGCATAGACGGAGGCCCGACTGGAGGCCAGCACCTGACCCGACCGCCCCAACAGGAGATCCACATGACGGTCGTGTTCGAACATCACCAGAACGGTTTTGTTCCTGGAGTGCTCCCGCAGGGTGGCAAACAGCAGGGCATGCACGGAAAAGAGCAGATGGTGGTTGGAATCGTCGTGGGCGCGGTCCTCGAAAGCGCTGTAGAGCTCCCCTTCGACCACGGTGCAAAAGAGATCGGTGGTGGTTTTTCCCCTGGCCCGTTTCCAGTGGGTGCAAATGCGGGCGTGCTCGCCGGTCTCGCCCATCTCCAGCAGACGGCGTTGCGCCACGATTTCCGCATACTTGACCGGGGCTTCGACGGTGAGGAATTTGGGAGGGGCACCGCCAAAATCGCTCAACACCCATTTGTTCCCCTTGACCGAGGTCATGGTTTCCAGCAGTTCGGCGGTACGGCGGCGCAACAGATAAGTCGCGCCGTCCACATCCACGATCAAGTCATCCAACAATGATTTTTTCATCAGAATTCCATCCAGACGAATGATTTACCAAAAGAGGTCAAAAAAACGACGACAACAAAAGCCAGCGCACCTCCCTTTGACACCTGAGCCAAAAGAAAAACAGCGATCGTCTAGCTGCGCGGGAAGACCAGATAGGTGCCTGACAAAGAGAAAAGCACCTTTTCACCCGGAACGATGGCACCGGATTCGCCTGTGGGTGAGACACCCGGTATGGCGGCTGGACGAGGAGCTTCCTTGCCGTAGACCAGTTTCTTCATTTCCGGTGAGAGGTCGTCCTTGGCGTACAGCGAGGTGATGGTCATGCGCTTGGGTTTGAAATAGTACCGGGAGGTGGCGTTGACATTGGCCAACAGGTTGCGCATCTCGGTCACGGTACTCAACCGTTGATTGATATTCACCTCATAGGTGGTCCAGGTCGCCTCGTCCAGACGATTTTCCCGCGCGGAGTGGGTAAAGGCGCGTACCTCCTCGGCGAACTTCTTGTACTCCTTGATTCTTTCCATCTGGAGTTCCTGTTCCACCCGCATCTTTTTGGCCACGATCAACCGTTCGTGGGCGGCATGGTACTCATTGTAGGCGTTCCAGACCAACTGACCGCAGTATGGCATGCCACCCAACACGCCCACCGCCACCAGAACATACAGATAGCGCCCCAGCAGGGAGAGCGCATGGATCAAAATATTCATTACAGAGCTCCATTTCCGGATTCAAAACGCTTGACAGTGGATGCAGCATAGTGTGCAAAACGGGGAAAAAGCAATACCAATGCCACGTTGTCGCAATAAAATTCGGATCGGGATCGACGGCATCACCATTGCACGATTCATCCTGATCCCAGATCAACCCAAAGGAGGATTAAGCAATGAGCATGCCAGAGACACACAATCCTCTCCTCTTCGGACTGAAATGAAGCGGTGACACACCTCCACTGGCAAAAAAATCACTCAACGACAGCATGCAATGAGTCGGCATCCAGAATCCTGTCCGTCCAGATTTCCAGCGTTTCCAGGCTGGCGGACGCTATCCTCTGCTGTATCGACTCCGAAACCGGACCAAAACGACGTTGCAGCAAATAAAGCAACATCTCGGCCCGGCCTTCCTGACGACCTTCCTGGCGGCCTTCCTGACGGCCTTCCTGACGACCCCTTTCTTGTCCTATCCGTTCCACGCTTGTGATATAGACATGTTCTCGCTCTCCTCAAAACGATGCAGCTCCTCCCAGAATCGCTCTTCCGCCTCTTCCGGCAAGGCAGGAAGCCAATCCACAAAACCGAACAGATCGACAATCCGACCCCTGCCCCATCCTCGGTGTTTCGCACCATTGCGACGCCCGAGGTCCTCCGATTAACGCGATCAACAAAATGTCATCCCCTGATTAAATAAAGCTTGACAACGGGCTCAACATAGCGTGTAATGAAAAAAAAAGCAATAGCGGTGCCGCGTTGACCCTTGTAAAAAAAATCCAGATCGGGAACCAATCCCCTCCATTGATCACCACACGGCGTCTGTAATTTTTTTTGGCTGGCATCAAAAATTATTTTTTGACATATCACCTTCAAGCTGATACAATTTACAAAATCGTATTGTTTAACTGGCACGCATAATTGCATAACATACAACAATCTCAAGGAGACACACCCGCATGAACAGCATCCGCAACGCCCTCAAAAAACGCCAGGAAGAAGGCTTTTCCCTCGTGGAAATGGCCATCGTCCTGGTCATCATCGGCCTGATCGTCTCCGCCATCGCGGTGGGCAGAACCACCCTGAAAAAGGGCGAGGCCAACAAAGCTTTCCAACAATTCATCAACCCCTGGATTCAATCCACCCTCAGCTACTACAATAACGTGGGATCGGCCACTGCGACAGGCGACACCATCCTCGCTGCCACAAACAGCGGCTCATCGACAAAGGATCTGCTCACCACCTACCAATTTGCCGGTGGTACTCTCACCTACACCAGCTATACCGTCACCGCCAACACCAACAAGCTGGTCATCACCTACACCAAAGCCAACGTGGATCTGGAAGCTGACAAGGAACTCCAGGGTGTGCTCAAAAACGCACTCTCAACCGCCAACGCCTTGGTCTATACGGAAGGTGCTGCAACCACCTTTACGGTTGAGTTCATCGTGCCCGCAAAGAATCAAAACAGCTCTGCCACCTAAGAGCCTCACTCATGGCCACCATATCTGTCCAACAGGTATGGTGGCCATGATAAGTTTAAAACAATTCAGAAGTTCACATTCTTAAACATATTCTTAAATTTTCATTCCAATACACCGGCTTTCCGCACATTTTTTTCTCCGCTATGGGGCGCATTCTTTTGTTGGCATGGCTACGACTGTACCGTGAACGGGCGCGTAGGGCGGATCACCTTTTGATACAGGTTGCCTCTCCATGAAACATTCTCCTCGCATTGCGCCACAGCCCCGTGACGGGGGTTTCTCCATGATCGAACTGTCGATTGTGATGATCATCATAGGATTGATCATCGCCGCAGGTCTATCCATCTACGATCCTTCCGTCAAGCAGGCCCTCAAAGAGAAAAACGAAGTGATTGTCCGGGATGCGGTGAAAAGCGTCATCGGATACGCCGCCGGCCAAAAAGCTCTGCCAACAGCCCTGACCAATGTGGCCCGCAGCACCCTGGACGCCCAGCAGAGCACCCTTCAATACGCCTACGACACCAATCTGAACGGCTCCTCCACGGAAAAAACGATTTGCAATCGTAACGATGCTGGTTTGACCGTCGTTAAAAAAGACAATGCCACTGACAACAACACAAAATATACCGTCACCAACGTCGCGGCAGTGGTTTGGAGCAAGGGTTACGATGGCGCAAGCGATGTAACGATCAGTGGATCCACCTATACATTTTATGAATATTCTGGAACCGATGACGACTTGCTGGGCTGGGCCACGCTTTCCGAACTCAAGGCTGCAGCCGGGTGCGTTGGAAGTTCGTTGAAAATTCTGGCGGATGGCATACCGGCAGGCAAAGAAGGTTCAACATATGGCACGGACACAGTGACCTTCAAACCCGATGGCGGCATTGCCGATTATTCCTGGTGTGTGGAATTTCCCGCCAGCATTGGCACAGGCAAGCTGCTGGGAAAAATTGATTTCAATGCAGTCGTAGGCGCCACAAGAACTCAGGTGACACCCGTGGCTTTTGGCAGTTGTACCATATACACTGTTGGGCAAACTTTCACCATGGGTGGCAGTACCGCTTTCACATCGAGCAGTGATCAAGGCACGTATGATTTTATCGTGTATGTGAAAGACAGTAACACCACGCCGCAGAGTGTAAGCCGCAGCTTCACACTGACCATTACACAGTGACACAACGGAACCAACCGAACACTTAACTGCAAGGCCCGATCATCATTACTGAGGATATCATGAATAAAACAAAATCCGCTGGTTTCGGTCTGATCGGATTGGTATTTGTCATGATCATTCTTGGTATCGGTCTCTCCACCCTGTCATTTCTGCTGCCCGATATGGAGGCCGTGTCGCGGGAAGCCACCGATGCCGCGCTCAAGGCCGACAAGCAGGCTCTGATCGGCTACGCCATTGTGCAGAAAAAACTGCCCGACTCCTCTGGATATCTCAATGTGCTTCCACAGCAACAGGATGGCTACAAAAACACCATTCTTTACGCCTATGACAGCCGATTGACCACGGCAAGCGCCATTTGCGCCACACCGTCCACCTACATCACGATAGGAACGGTTACCAATGTGGCGTTTGTCATCTGGAGCATTGGACGTGATGGAGCCGTCAATGGCGGAACGACCAACCCAGACAAAACCGCGGGGGTCAAATCGGCTGCGACCACCATTCCGTATACCACCCCCTCCAGCACCATGGATGACATGCTGGAATGGGTGACCCTGGACGAATTGCGCAAGAATGTCGGATGCGAAGAACTGAAGGGCAGTTCAAACCTGAATTTCATCGTAGACGGCTTGACAGCGGGACGGGTTGGTGAGCAATACAGCTCAATTGTTAATTTTACCGCCAAAAACGGCAGCGAATCGACCTATCAGTGGTGTGTGGAAAGTTCAGAAATCGCGTCTGGCGCCTTGTCTGATAATTTCATTTTCTCATTGACCACTCCGATCGTCGCAGATGGCGGTTGCAGCGGGTTGAACCTGTCCACTGCGGGTTCACCACTGGTACTTTCTGGCAATGCGGTATTTAACTATTTGGACATTGGAACCCACAGTTTCCGGGTGTTCCTGCAAGACAGTATCGCCAACAAAACAAACCGCCTGTTCAATCTGATCGTCAAGGGAATTTATCTGTTTAAAAGCTATTCAACAGAATTTCTCACGGGCAAAACTTCAACCTCTGGCGATGAAATCGAAAGAGCAAACAGTAGTAGCAATATCGATCTCTCCTGGTCGGTCAATTCACGATTCACCAATAACAATAATGGCAGCTTTACGGATTCCCTGACTGGGTTGACATGGTTAGAAAATGCCAACTGCTTCGCAAATGACTATAAGTGGGATGATGCTTTGACGCGCATCACCACTTTTAATAGTGGAACCAATTGCTCTGCCGCACCCACCTATTCAGGTAGCTGTACATGGCGCATGCCCAACATCACGGAGTTGCGTAGTTTGCTTGATTTGGGTTCCTACAATCCAGCCTTGCCAAACAGCAACGTATTTACTGTTGGCAGTGCGACGGGCTTTTCCGGAAATCCTACCGGCGAATATTGGACCAGCACTTCAGGAGCCACATCCAACCCGAACAACAATGCCTGGGTGGTTGATATGACCGACGGCACAGTCATCCAGGGCAATAAAAACAATAAAAAATTTGTGTGGCCAGTTTGCGGGGGCTAAAAGCTGACACCCGGTTATCACGACCTGTCGTGACCAGCATACAATCTTCACAGCATGCAGAAATAGACCTAAGGCGAACACCAATGATAAAAATATCAAAAATTGGCTTGGTTGGTGGTTTATTGATGGCAACCATTCCCCTCTCCGGTTGGGGAGCATCCATGCTGCCCGCAACCAATCAAACCACATCATATCCGACTGGAAGCACCACGGACGATGGCTACTACAAAAAGGGCATTACCTGGAGTTCTGGAACAAGATTCACGACACTATCGGATGGCAGTCTCCGTGACAACCTGACCAGGCTGGTATGGCTGAAAAACGCCAACTGTTGGGGAACGCTGACATGGGCAGAAGCAATCACCAAAATCTCTACCCTCAATAGTAACGTTGCTACCAGTACCGTACCCCGGGCGGGCTGTACAGACACGACCATGGATTATACTGGCACGTCCGCTGACTGGAGACTCCCCTCACGCAACGAACTGGCAGGTCTGCTCGATTACGGTGACTCCTCGTATCTCTTGTTGACCTCTGGATTCTTTTCCAGTCCGCTTTCCCCCTTTTCCAGCACGGTGCAAACCTCATCCGGCTATTGGTCGAGCACCGCTCTGGCTTCCACCATGACCATCTCCGGGGGGGGTCGTCACCAGTACCTCTGCGTGGTATGTGAATTTTAGTGAAAACTCAGGTGGAATCGCCTCTGCGGCAAAGACGGGTAGCCGTTTTGTATGGCCAGTCCGTGGCAATGGGTTATAATGCTCACTGGCTCACAACGCAAGTCCCCTATCCAGTTGCCGATGCGTGGTTCGTGAACCCCAGCAATGGCGATGTAACCTGCGGAGAGAGATCAACAAATTGATTCCATGTCTGGCTGGTTACGAGGAAGCCAATCACCGCAAAGACGTAATTATTATTTTTTATACTTAAAATTATTAATATTATGCTTCAATCGGAATATATCGCAATACTCCAATTTCCATAAGTGTATCGATGCTGAACATGCAGGGAGCCTCTCATGAAATTCATCGACCCAAAAATTGATTTTGCGTTCAAGAAGATTTTTGGCAGCGAAAACGCCAAGGATGTTCTCATCAGTTTTCTGGAGAGCCTTCTGCAACTGAAGGGTGATCGGCGCATCGCCGAATTGATCATCCTCGACCCATTCCTGGCGCCGAAGATCCGAGAGATGAAGCATTCCATTCTGGATGTCAAATGCCGAGACCATCGTGGCGTTTCCTACATCGTTGAAATGCAGATCCAAAAGGTGGTGGCTTTCCTGAAACGGATCCAATATAATTCCGCGAAGGCCTATGCGCATCAAATTGAACGGAGTGAGGATTATCCCAAGCTGAATCAGGTGATCGCCATCACCATCACGGATTTCGTCCTGTTTGGTGGTTTTGACCATTGCGTTTCACGCCACGAGTCACGGGAGAGCATGACAGGTCACTCTTATCTACAGGATATTCTGCACCTCTTCGTTGAGCTTCCCAAATTCTCAAAACCATTGGAGGCATTGGACGACATTCTCGACAAGTGGATTTACTTCATCAAACATGCCGGATCCATGCATGAAGTTCCCGAGAAGCTGAATGCCGTCCCCTTCCGTCATGCCTTCGAGATGGCCATGGTCGCCAACATGACGGCTGAGGAACTGGAAATGTATGACAATGCCGGCATTGCCATTGCGGATACGCGAGGGGGAATCGAGTTGGCCCGGCAGGAAGGCCGGCAGGAAGGCCGGCAGGAAGGCGAGCAGATTGGCGAGGCAAAGATGCTCATACGCCTATTGCAACGACGTTTTGGTGAATTGCCGACGTGGGCCAGTGAAAAGCTTGCCAAAGCCGAATCATCTGCTCTTGAGGAGTGGGGACTTCGGACTCTGGATGCCCAGTCACTGGACGCGATCTTTGCGGATCGGACATGATGGCAAAGATTCCCAGGAAACAATGCGGCATCGACCGATCATGGCATCAGCCGCAATGGATCCGGCATTCCGGAAGGATTAACACCCGAACAGTAAGCCATCATCATGGATGCCATACTCGCCTTCGACACCCATAAGCAAGATGGTCTCCACCGGCTTCACGGAGGAACAGGCGGAAGTCCAGGTGCGTCTGCTCTCGGAGATTCTGGGCGATCAACTCTCCCAAGGCGGATATGGGCAAGGTCGCATTGAACCGTTGAGCAATCAGCGGCGTGAAACGGTACACCGGATCGCATCACCCCACAATGCTGTACAAAGGCATGAACATGCCCACGAGCAGGACCACGAACAGACCGCCACCAATCGCCAGGGCGATGGGTTCGATGGCTTTTCCCAGAGTCTTCACGATGTCGTCCAGACGCCGCCCGTACTCATCGGCGGCAAAATCCAACTGGGTGGACAAGGCGCCGCTGGTTTCACCGATGCCGATCATCCGCACCACAAAGGGAGGAAAGATCTTGGCGTCGGCAAACGAGGTGCGCAAGCCCAAACCGTTGATCAATCCCCTCCGCACCTCCATCATCTTCTCCTTGTAGACTTCGTTTCCCAGAGAGTGGCTCAGGATGTCGATGCTCTTGATCACGTCCACGCCCGCGTTGAGCAGCAGGCTGAAATACTCCGTGATGAAGGCCAGATTGGAGGCGTGGATCACCCTGCTGATGATGGGGATGACCAGCATGAAGGCGTGCACGTTGCGACGAAACGCATAGACCCTCTTCATCAAGATCCTGAACACGATCACAAACACCACCAGACCGGCCGCAATGCCACCAAGATAATTACGCAAAAAATCGGCGGTGGCCACAATGCCCAGGGTCAGGGCGGGCAACTCCTTGCCGGTGGCCTTGATCAGGGGGAGCATCATCGGCACCACGAAATAAAGCCAAAAGGCCATGGCCCCGAAAATGGCGGTGAACATGAAAGCCGGGTACATCAACGCCCCCTTGGTCTCCCGGACGATCTTGTCCACCTTGATCATGTGCTGGGAGGCGTCCTTGATGGTGCGATCCAGGGAGCCGGTCTCCTCGCCGATGCGCATCAGAAACAGGGTGGTGTCCGGGAAATACCGGGTCCAGGGTTTGGCCGCCTCGGAAAGACTGGCCCCAGCCTGAATGCGTCCCACCAGATCATGACCCAGCTTGGACATGGTCGGGTTGTCGCTGTCGGCCATGGCGTCCTGAATGGCGGCCACCACCGAAATGCCGGACTTGAGCATGATGGCCACGTTGTTGAGCGCTTCGGCCATGGTTCCCACATCCACCCTGGTCTCGAAAAACCGTTCCAGCACCCCATAAATCGTGCCCAGCACCGGAGAGAGCGGTTGGGCGAAAATCACCGCGCTCCCTTTCTGCTCCAGAAAGGCCGTCGCGGAGAGGGGGCTGTCGAAGGGAAGTTCCACCAACCCCCCTCGCACCACCCCATCCTTGCCAATCAGCTTGTAGTGAAAATATGCCATGGTCTGCACCCCAATCCCGAATCAGTGTCCCAATACCCGCTCGACTTCCTTCACCGTGGTCTGACCCAGTTTCACCTTGCGCACCGCGGTATGAAAGATGTTTCTGAATCCTGTCTTCAGGGCCGCATCCTGCATGGTCTCCACATCCGCGTCCCGGCCGATCAAACCCGCGATCTCCCGATTGGAACGGAGGATCTCGTAAATCAAGGTCCGTCCCATATAGCCGCTGCCATGGCAGTCGTCACAACCCCGCCCACGCCACAAGGTGGTGATGGACGGATCCCGCAAATAGGCCAACTCTTCCGGGTCCGGGTGATACTCCTCCTTGCACCCCGGACAGATCTTCCGCACCAGACGCTGACTCACCACCCCCACCAGGGAGTCGGCCAGCATGAAGTTGGGAATGCCCAGGGAGCGCAAACGGGGAATGGCGCCCAGCGCGGTGTTGGTGTGCAGGGTGGAGAGCACCAGGTGACCCGTCTCGGAGGCGGAAACCGCGGTCTGGGCCGTCTCCTGGTCACGGATTTCACCCACCAGGATCACGTCCGGGTCGTGACGCAGAAAATAACGGATGGCGCTGGCGAAGGTATAGCCGGCCTTGATGTTGATCTGGGTCTGCCGGATCAGGGGCACCCGGTATTCGATGGGGTTTTCCACCGTCAGGATGTTCTTTTCCGTCAGGTTCAGACGCCGCACCGCCGCGTACAGGGTGGTGGTTTTACCGGAACCGGTGGGACCGGTGAGCAGCACGATGCCGAAGGGTTCGTTGAAAATCTGCGTCAGCAGGTCGATATCCTCCTCGAAAATTCCCAACTGCTGCATGCCCATGAAATCCCCCTTGGCGGGCAACAGACGCAACACCAGGTTCTCCCCGTACGGGCAGACCGTGGAGGAGACGCGGAAATCGTAGGGGTTGTTCAGGATCGTCTCCGAAAAGCTCCCGTCCTGAGGCAGACGCTGCTCGGAAATGTCCATGTTGGCCTTCATTTTCACCGTGGAAATGAGCCGTTTGAAGGTCATGGGCAGGGCGAACTGCGCCCGCATCACGCCGTCCACCCGGAACGCCACGCTGATGGACATGTCCATGGGCCGGATGTGGATGTCCGAAGCGCGGGCCTTGACCGCCAGTTGCAGCAGATGGACGATGAACGAATCCAGGGAGCGCACACCGTCCCGGTCCGCGGAGAGCAGTTGCATCTCCTTCTGGATCAGCTTTTCGACCGGATTTTCCAGAAAGTAATAATAATACTGGACGGCGTTGATGATCTTGCCCTTCTCACCCTGCCGAATCCGGGGCTTGAGGCCCGTGGAACGGGCGATCAGTTTCTCCAGCCCCTCCACGTCGTCGGAATAGGTCACGACGATCACTTCCTTGTCGTCGTTGAAATAAGGCAAAAATTTGTGGGTCATGCAGGTATTGATATTGAACAGACGCAGACTCTCCGGCGTGGGCCGTTTCTGGTCCACGTCCACATATTTGCGTCCATCCTGATCGGCGATGGTGGTGGCGATGTCGTACTGGGAGATGAAACCCAACCGCTCCAGGATTTCGCCCACCCGTTCCCGTGTCACCTTCTGATCCTGCAGGGCCAGTAAAATATGGTCGTTGCTGATCAGCCCCTTCTCTTTGAGGAGTTCACCAAGCTGTTTCGTTTGTTTCTCCACCTCTGCCATGACTCACGCCTCCTGCAAGTGAATACCCTATCGACTTTAGATCAGTGCTATTGCGGGGCGACCGCCGCTGCCGTTTGCACCACCATGCCTTTCAAACCGAAATTCTGCAACAGATATTGCAACACCATGTCCGCCTGCGCCCGGTCCGCCACCGGAGCCGAACGCACCGTATACCAGACATGACCGTCCGGCCTGGACATGGGGACGACCAGACACTCGAACCCCTTCCCCAGCATGCGCTGCCTGAACTGCTCCGCCTCCCTGGCGGAACGCAAACTGGCCACCTGCACCACCCAATGGACCGCCTCCCCCTTCTGGGAGCCGGCCACCGGCCGGGAGGACTCCCTGGCCACCCCCTGGTCGTGCAGCATCCAGAACAGGGTGGCGTCGTCGGGTTGACCGGTCAGGGGCAGATCCCGCTGCTTTTGATACCTGGTCAAGGCGCTCATGGTATACCGTCCCACGATGCCATCCACCGGATAGGGGTGCAGACCAAAACGGCTCAGATGATTCTGCAACGTTTTCACCTCCTGCCCGGAATGACCGTAAAAAAAGGTCTTGAGGGACAAGGGGGGTTTCCAGAACAACAAACGCTTGTCGCCAAACTCCAGGACCGCGTATTTCCCATCCATCTCCGGGGGCAGTTTGGAAAGGACCACCAGATGCAACCCCATCTCCTCCTCGATGCGCCGCCCCACCCCGTCCAGCCAACCCTCGGCCATTCCCTGGGCCATGGCCTGTTCGTAGGCCTCCAATCCATAGGCCGCCAGAAACCGCTTCACTTCATCCGCAACCGGCAACACACTCTTGGCCCCATCCCCCTGCCGGCGCATCTCTTCCATCTGTTTGCGGGCGATCAGCAGCTCCTGTTTGGCCTTGTCCGCGTCGGCGCGAGCCAGTTCCACATCCTGCTGGGCGCGCTCACGGGTCAGGCTGGCCTCCGCCACCGCCTGGTCCGCATCCCGTCTGGCCTGCAAGGCCGCATCCTCCGCCTGCTTGTGGGCGCTCTTGAGGGACGCCATGGCCTGGGCCTGCTTCCCGGCCTCCTCCTGGGCCTTGGCGACCACCTGACCCACCCGCGTCGCTTCCGCCTCGCGCTCCTCCACCGCCTTGGCGTGGGCCGCCCTGGCCTGGGCCAGCGCCTGCTCCTTCCCGGCCTGATCCAGGTTCTTGGCGGCCTCAATGGCCTTGACCGCCCGCGCCGCCTCCTCCCTGGCCTGTCCGGCCTCCGCTTCCGCCTTGGAGCGCGCCGCCAGAGCCTCCGACAATTCCCGCTCCGCGTCGCTCTTGCGCTTGCCCAACGCTTTCTCAGCCTGCTCCTGCTCCCCCTGCACCCGCGCCAAAGCCCGGGCCGCCTCCTCCCGCAACCGGGCCGCCTCCTCCTCGGCCTTCCTTTGCGCCGCCTCGGCCAGCGCCAGCTTGGCCTCCGCCTCCGCCTTGCCCCGGGCCATGGTCTTTTCCGCCTCCTGGCGCGCCCGTTCAATGCGCTGGAAAGCCTCCTCCGACTCCTTGCGCGCCTTGAGCGCCTCCTGCTCCGCCTGCTCCCTGGCACTCTGGGCCGCGACCAGCGCCTTTTTCTCCTCCTCGGACCGGGCCGCCCGGGACTGGACCTCCTGACGCGCCTTGTCCGCCTCCTCCCGCGCGCTCCGGGCGCTCTCCTCCGCGGCTTCGCGCACCTGGGTGGCGTCGGCCAACGCCTTCACCTGCGCCTCGGCCTCGGCCTGCAAACGCGCCAGTTTTTCATTCACTTCCGCAGCCTGGGCCTCGGCCTTTCGCCTGGCCTCCAGCGCCTCCGCCAACGCCTTGGCCTGATCCTCGGTGCGACTTTTGGCCGTTCCAAGCGTCGCTTCCGCCCGGGCCGCCGCCGCCTCCGCCGCCTCCCGCGCCTCCCGCGCCTCCGCCAGCGCCTTCTTGCGCGCCTCGGACTCGATCTGGGACAACTCCTTGGCATTGGCAACCTGGGTCAACGCCCTGGCTTCCGCCACCTGGGCGCGGGCCACCGCCTCCTTCGCCCGCTCGCTCTCGGCGCGACTCCTGGACAACTCCGCTTCCGCCGCCTCACGGGCAGCCCGGGCCTGAGCCAACTCCGCGCTCACCCGCTCCCGCTCCGATCTGGCGCGGGCCAGTTCCGCCACCGCCGCCTCCCTGGCCACCCGCGCCTCGGCGCGCTCCTGGTTCGACTCCTCCACCGGCGGCGGCCAGTACCCCTTGCCCGCCAGCAGCACGGCGGCCATGCCAAGCGCCCCCGCCACCGGCAGGACGAGCCGCTTCATCCACACCCCCCAGTTCGTTCCGGGCTGCTGCATGCCCAGCTCTTTGGCCACTTCCAGAACCACCCGCCGACTCAGGCGCATGGTGTTGTAAGCGAACAGCCCGTACAAACAACGGTCCATCAGGATGTTGACCCGCCGGGGATTGCCCAGGGTCAACGCCTGCAACAAACGGTAGCTGCTCTCCGGGATCGTCAACCCCCCCTTGGAACCCGCCGCGTTGAGCTTGAACGCGATATACTGCTTGAGTTCCTCCAGATTGTACGGATGCATGCGGGCGTGCACCACAATGCGGCTCTTGAGCTGCCGCAAGGCGTGAGCGTCCAGTTTCGACTCCAATTCCGGCTGCCCCACCAACAGGATCTGCACCAGCTTCTCGGCGTGGACCTCCAGGTTGGAGATCATCCGCACCATCTCCAGGCTCTCCTCGGTGAGATTCTGGGCGTCGTCGATCACGATCGCGCAGTTGACCCCGGCGGCATACCGTTCGATCAGGAACCGATTCAACGCCGCCATGTTGGCCTGGGAGCTTTGCCCCATCTCCTCGATGCCGAAATCCCGGTTGATCTCCTCCAGAAGATCCCCACCCTGGATGAAGGTGTTGAAAATCAGGGCGGTTTCCACCCGTGTCTCATCCAGGGTGCGCAAAATGCGCCGACTGACCGTGGTTTTACCCAGGCCCACCTCCCCGGTGATCACCAGAAACCCCTTGCGGGTATAGATGCAATGCAGAACTTCGGTAATCAGAGAATCGATGCGTGCGGGCAGAAAAAAGACATCGGCGTCCGGGGCCACCGGGAAGGGATTGTGTTTAAGCCCCAAAAATTTGAGATACGCTTCACTCTCCTGGGCCATGGTCACCAGCTTGGCGACATCCTCCCAGCTTTCCGGTTTGGGATTGGGCGAGGCGGTGGCCAACTTTTGGGCAGCGGACATGGAGGGCGGTCAACGCAAATACCGTAACAGTTCACCAGGACGGGTATCGACAGGATACAGTTTCAGCAGGTTGAACAGACGCTCCCTGGCCGCGTCCGACTGATTGGTCCGCAACTCCACCACCGCCATGTTCAGTCCGGCCTCCAGATCGTCATGCCGACGTTCCAGGACCACTTTCAACAGCGATGCCGCCTTGTCGTACTGGCCGTTGGTGATCTCCCAATAGGCGCGCATGTTGAGGACAAACGGATCCTGCTCCCCGCCAGCCTTGACCTTGCCCAGGGTGGCGAACAACTGATTGACCGCTTTGGCATCGTTCCGGCTCATGGCCAGGCGCAAATCGGCGACCACGCGGCCGATTTCCCGATCCTTGCCCTCCAGCACTTCCGGGGGCACGGTTTTGTTCTCCACCGGTTTGGCGGCGACCGGACGACGTTTGCCAAGGGCGGCCTCTTCCTCCGCCTTGGTCACCGTGATGGGAGGGGGCTCTTTTCTGACCTCGGCCTTGGTCTCCGGGATCTTTGGCCCACCGGAGCCGCCAAAAATGGCCAGGGCCTTCTCCTCCATTCCAGCATCCACAACCGGCTTGGCGACCGTGTCGGTGACGGGGGCGGTGACGGGGGTGGTGACGGGGGCGGCATTCTCGGGAGGTGCCGCCTTTCCGCTCCCCTCCTCGGCCACACCTCCGAACAGCAGCTCGTCCGCCGCCTTGGTGGCGGTATTGGCCTCCTTGTTCTGCCCCTCCCGGACCACAGGGGCGGTGGGGGCGTGCTGCTCCGGGGCGGCCACCGTCTGGGTTTTGGACGCGTCCGGGGTTCGCAAGACCCAGTACCCGCCTCCCCCGATCAGGCCCAGCACCAGCACGGGCACCGTCACCACCGCGGCGCGCAGGGCGGGAGAGGCGCCGGCGAACCAGGAGAGAAAACCGGCGAAACCGGACTCGCTGACCTGATCGGCGCCACCATCCAAATTGCCGACATCCTGGATCATCGACGTGTTTTCACCCCGTTTCTTGTTGCGCAAGGCGCGATAGATGACGCTCACAGAATGGTCACCCGCATCATGATGACCAGCTCACGAACCGCTTCGTTCTCCTGGTCATGGGTAAACAACCGTCCCAACAAGGGCAACTCCGAAAGGATGGGCACTCCGGTGCGATACTTGGTGGCGCTTTTGTCGATCAGACCACCCAGCAGCACGGTGTCGTGATCCTTCAATTCCAGAATGGTGCTCATCTCCTTGAGGTTCACCTGGGGCAGGGAGACCTTGACATCGTCGAAGGTCTGAACCGCCGTCGTACCAGACACCAGGGAACTTTGAATGGGATGGATGGAGAGCGTGATCTTCCCGTCCGTGGAGATGAAGGGCACCACACCCATCATGATCCCGTCGAAAATGGTGGCTGTCGTCACCTCGGTGGTGGGGGTTCCCCCCGCGACCGTCGCGGCGGTCACCTTGGTCTTCTGGATATAGTTGCTGGACTGGCCCACGCTGATCATGGCGGGTTGGCCATGGCGGGCGCGAATGGTGGGATTGGACAGGGTGCGCACGTCGCCGAACTGCTTGAGGAGATCCACGAACAGCAGCCCGTTGTCGCCGCCGGTGGCGAACCCGAAACCGGCGGCTTTGCTGCCCTTGGCGGCCGCGGCGCTGGAGGTGGCGGCGGTCGAGGGGATCACCATGGCCAGAGCCGAGCTGTCCGCCAGATTCGCCGCAACCGTGCCGGCGAGGTTGGTGGACGATTGCGTCAACCCCGTCATGCTGATGGTCTGGCTGATGCCGTTGGTCAGGGTCAGGTTCGAACGCAGGGAGGCCCAGTTGATGCCGGCCTGGAACTGATCGCTCAGCTGCACTTCCATCAGACGGGCCTCGATCAGGATCTGACGGCCCAGGATATCCTTGTAGCGATGCAGCAGGTCGCTCACCGTCTTGATCGCGGAGGGTTTGGCCCGCATGTAGAGGGTGCCGGTCTGTCGATTGATCTGGAAGATGCCCTTCTTTTCGGAAACCAGGGCTTCCACCGTTTTCTCGATGGGGTCGTAGGGGTTGGTGGATTTGGCCTCTCCTTTCATGCTGAAGCCCCCCTTCAGGGTGGCCGTGCCGGCAGCCGTCCCCCCCGTGCCGCTGGAACCCAGCACATCCCCGCCGGTATCGAACGAGGAGGTGACGTTGGTCTCCAGGAAGTTCAATGGCAGCACCATCTCCTGGAACGGCTCCACCCGCATGACGTTATCCTCGATCACCCCGTGCAGGTCCGCCAGGCGCAACACCTCCCGCAGCACGGTGGCGGCGGAAACGTTCTGAAAGCTGACGGTGATCACCGGGGCCTCTTCCAGGATGGCGGGATCCAGCAACAGGTTCATGCTGGTCTGCTTGGCCAAGGCCCGCAGGGCCTGCCGCACGTCCACCTTGTCCA
>JADGCR010000179.1 GCA_015228895.1 Magnetococcales bacterium | reverse complement strand
CCCAGCGAGGATTTTATCGGGGAGGCCCTGCGCAAGATGAAGGCCCGCGACAAGATTCATCTCGTTTCCAAGTTCTGTCAGCCCGTCTCCTATCAGCCAGGCAAGAGCCACTTGCAGGTGGGGTCCAAAAAGCAGGATTACATCGCCGCCGTGGAGAACAGTCTCAAGCGCATGGGCACCGACTACCTGGACGCGGTTTTTGTCCACGCCATGGGGGAAGGGAAGGAACTGGACCAGGAAAAGAACCGTCTTTTGGACCCGGAAATGCTGTCGGCCACCGAGGCGTTGAAAAAAGCGGGCAAGGTGCGCGCCCTGGCGGTCTCCTCCCATGGACCCAACAACATGGAGACCCTGCTGCTGGAGGCGGTGCGTTCCGGTCATTATGATTTCATCATGCCCGCCTTCAACTTCCTGAAGTTCCCCAAGGTCCCGGAAGTGCTCAAGGAGGCCAAGACCCGTGACGTGGGGGTGGTGGCCATGAAGGTGCTGGCCGGAACCAGGGAGAGCGGCATGAAGTTCGATCCGGGTCAGTTCGAGCAGTCGGCGTTCAAGTGGGCCTTGCACCACCCGGAGGTGAGCGGACTGGTGATCACCATCCAGTCGGCCCAGGATCTCGACAACTATCTGCCCGCCTCCGGTCAGCCCTTCACCGCCGCGGACCAGCGGGTGCTGGACCAGTACGCCGCGTTGCACGGCGCGGATTATTGCCGTACCGGATGCGGTGACTGTCTGCAGGCCTGCGAACAGGGGGTGGATGTCGCCGCCATTTTGCGATACCAGATGTACTTTGAAAACTACGGCGACGAAAAACGGGCCATGCTCTCCTACGCCGCCCTGGAGCGGAATGCCGGTCTGTGCGCTGGGTGCGAAGATGACGCCTGCACCAGCGCCTGCGGGTATGGCCTGCCAGTGAGCCGGAAATTGCGCGCCGCCCATCGTTTGTTGACTTTATGAACCCGGTTGTCTCCTGGTGGCTGCGGGGGGGCTTGCTGGCGCTGCTGCCCCTCATCGGTTACGGGGTGTGGCTGGATGGGCAGAGTTATGATCCGGGTCTGCTCGATTTCAAGCAGGCCGGGGTCCGTCTCTCCCCCATGGTGGATTTTTTGCCGGAACGGGTGGGGGGACTGGCGCGACAGGGAGAGGCGCGCCGTTTCGGCAAGGAGAATCTCCACGACTATGTCAATGGTCACGCCGAGTTTTTCATCGGGGCCGGTTTCAAGGAACTGATCGTGGGTGAGTACGGCGACGGAACCCGCCCCGGCGTGGTCGTGGACCTGTACGACATGGACAAACCGTTGTTCGCCTTCGGCGTGGTGACCCAGGAGACCCAACCCGACGCCCAACCCGTGGCCATCGGCGAGATGGGGAGTGGGGACGCTCGTGGTTTGCGATTCATTTTCGGACCCTATTACATCAAGATGACCGCTTTCGCCGAGGGAGCGCCCCTGGAGGAGATCGGCAAACTCCTGATCAACAACATGGGCAAGGTGGGAGGCGGGGTGCGCAGTTTCGCCTTTCCGGAGTGGGGCCGTCCGACCGCGACCCGTTTCATCAAGGACAACTACCGGGGGCTGGACTTTTTCGACCATGTGGTGGAACGCACCTTTCAATGGGAGGGGCGGGAGGTCCAGGGGTTTCTGGTGGGGGAGGGCCGGGGGCTGGAGCAACGGTTGACGGCCTTTCTCGCCAGGGAGGGGATTCCGGTGAAACAGGTGGCGCACCAGGGCCTGATGGTGACGGTGGTGGACGACCCGTATGAAGGGACATGGTTTTTCCTGCGGGACAGGGAGCAACTGCTGGGCGCCTTCGGGCTCCCCCTGGAGGCGGCGTTGGGTCCATTGCAGAGGTTTGTGGAACATGGCGGTCAGACGCAGAGCGGAAAAAAATAACAGCGTGCTGCCTCCGGTGAGCCGCCGTGAATTTCTGGGACGGATGGCCGGGCTGTCCGGTTTGGCGGTGGGGATGGCGGGGGGCGGGTATCTGCTCTACAGCGATCAGCCCTTGCGCAAGAGTCTGGTGGAGGTCAAGAAGATCAAGGACTTCAGAGTGCCGCCCGATCCCCTGCATCCGGTCATGGCCGTGGTGCACGGTCAGCGCACCGAGGCCATGGCGCGGGAGGCGGTGGAGAAACTGGGTGGCATCGCCCGTTTCATCGCCCGGGGAGACCGGGTGTTGTTGAAACCGAACGTGGGCTGGGACCGGCAACCGGAGCAGGCGGCCAACACCGGACCGGAACTGGTGGGCGCCATGGTGCGTCTCTGCCGGGAGGCCGGCGCGGCCACGGTCTGGGTAACGGATGTCTCGTTGAATGACCCCAAACGCTGCTTCGCCCGCTCCGGCATCGGGCAGGCGGCGATGGAGGCCGGGGGAAAGGTGCGCCTGCCGGGCCGGGATGATTTTCTGGAGACGGACATGGGGGGGGAGATCCTCAAGGTGTGGCCGGTGGCCCGTTATTTCCACGAGGTGGACAAGGTGATCAACCTGCCCATTGTCAAGCACCACTCCCTTTCCGGTTGCACCCTGGCGATGAAGAACTGGTATGGGGTGATCGGCGGACAGCGCAACCGGCTGCATCAGTCCATCCACGCCTCGATTGTGGATCTGGCCGCCGCCGTGCGTCCCACCCTCACCGTCATGGACGCCACCCGGATCTTGAAACGCAATGGTCCCACCGGGGGCAGCCTGGCGGATGTGGCCAAGGGGGAGACCCTCATCGCCTCGTTGGATGAAGTGGCGTTGGACAGCTATTGTCTCTCTTTTCTGGATCTGACCCCGGACGCGGTTCCGTTTCTGGCCCTGGCCCAGACCCGCGGTCTGGGCCGGGTGGCGTGGCGTGGTTTGAACGTGGTCGATTCCAGGGTGGGTTAACATGCCAGGCTTGCGCACTCTGCGTCGCGTCTACGCGATCTTTTTCTTTTTGTTGTTTGTTGTGTTGCTTTTTTTGACCGATTTTTCCCGGCTCCAGGGGTATGAGGTGGGGCTGTTCCTGGAACTGGACCCCCTCACCGCCCTGTCCGGTCTGCTCACCAGTCATACCCTGTACAAGGGTCTGGCCCTCTCCCTGATCATCTTGTTGCCCACCCTGTTCCTGGGGCGTTTCTTCTGCTCCTGGATCTGCCCGTTGGGGTCGTTGCATCAGTTCGTCAGCCATTTCTTCAATCGCTCCCGGCCCGGGGAGGAGTACGAGAAAAACCGTTACCGCCCCATCTATCGGATCAAATATTACTTGCTGGTTGTGTTGATTCCGCTCTCCGGGTTCGGGGTGTTGCAGATCGGGTTGCTGGATCCCATCGGGTTGATTTACAGGTCGTTCATCATCTCGATTCAGCCTGTGTTCGACCCGATGGTCTACCATGGCGGGGTGCTGGTGGGTGGCTTGCTGATTCTGGTGGTGTTGGCCAATCGTTTCATCACCCGTTTCTGGTGTCGGACCTTGTGTCCCCTGGGAGCCTTGCTGGGATTTTTCTCCCAGTGGTCCCTGTTGCGCATCCGGCGGGATGTGGACAAGTGCAACCATTGCAACCACTGTCTCTATGCCTGCCAGGGGGCGGCGGACCCCCATGGGGAGGTGCGCCATGCGGAGTGTCTGGTCTGCATGAACTGCATCGAGCGGTGCGGGCAGGGGGCGTTGCATTATGGTTTGGCCGGAGCGCGCAGTTCGGTGGGTCAGCCGCTGGATGTGCAGCGCTGTCGATTGGCCGAGAGCGTGGCGGTGGGGTTGTTGTCCCTGCCCATCTTGAAGGGTTCCCTGTCGGCCCGCACCGTCCCCGCCGGGGAGGTGATCCGTCCTCCGGGGTCGCTGCCGGAGGTGGATTTCCTGGCCCGCTGCATCAAGTGTGGCTTGTGCATGGGGGTCTGTCCCACCAACGTTTTGCAGCCGGCCCTGCTGGAGGCGGGTTTCGAGGGGTTGTGGACCCCGATGTTGTTGAACACCATCGGTTATTGCGAGCATCATTGCGTGTTGTGCGGTCAGGTCTGTCCCACGGCGGCCATTCGTCCCATTTCGGTGCAGGAGAAGGTGGGGGTCAAACCTTTTGCCCAACCGATCCGCATCGGCACGGCCTTTTTTGACCGTGGGCGTTGTCTGCCCTGGGCCATGGATGTGCCGTGCATCGTGTGCGAGGAGATGTGTCCCACCTCTCCCAAGGCCATCTGGTACGAGAGCGTGGAGGTCGTTGGCCGGGACAAGAGCCGCAAATCGCTGAAACGTCCCTTTGTGCAGGCGGATTTATGTATTGGTTGCGGGATTTGTGAAAACAAGTGTCCGGTGACGGATCTGGCGGCCATCCGGGTCAGTTCCGTGGGGGAGAGCCGCTCCAGGGAGAACCGGATGCTGCTTTAGGATTTGCCGATATCCCGTCGCGAGGTGGAGATGGTGACGGTGAAACCCGCGACGACATCGAGCAGGGACATGACGGTGAAGGTGAGGAAGAGCATGGTGCCCGCGGGAGCGAAGATGAGGAACTCCACCAAAAAGAGGACGAAGACCACCATGGAGAGGAGGTGGTCCACGATGGATTCGGTCCCGGAGCGCGTGGCCTTGAAGATTTCGATATAGAGGGCGATCACGCCGAGCAGGATCAGGATATCCCCCACCGTGAAGGTCAACTGGGCGCCGGAGGTCAGGGCCAGAACATGCACGGGGGTGGCCGCGCTGATGGCCAGTTGCGCCTTGTGGGCAAAGATCATCCCGTTGAGGATGACCAGCATGTAGGTGAAAAGCGGGATGGAGCCGAGCAATTCCATGGTTTGACCCAGTGCATTGGATTTTAATGGTTTATCCATTATTAATAAGCCATTTCGCGTGAGAAAAAAATGGTTGCCGTGCATTCGGGAGTGGATTTTTTTGGTGCGGGGTTCTGGGGCGTTAAAATTTAATTCTTGCGACAGAGTATCGATTTTCATGTATGTCATGGTTGTCGCTAACCAAAAAGAAAAATACACTAGAATTCTTTTTTACAGGTTAGTTAAT
>JADGCR010000178.1 GCA_015228895.1 Magnetococcales bacterium | reverse complement strand
GCGGGGGTTCCCCGGGGGGGGGGGGGGGGGGGGGGGGGGGGGAGGGGAGGGGGTCGGACGGAGGGGGTGACAACTCTTCCACTTCCCCTGCCGGGGTGGTCCCTGGAGCGATGATCAGATCCAGTCTGCCCGTCCCGGCTTGCACCGTGACCGTTCCTCCCAGTTTCAATTGACCAAACAACAGTTCGTCCGCCAAGGGCTGGCGGATTTTTTCCTTGATGAGCCGTTCCATGGGACGGGCACCGTTTTTCTTGTCGTACCCACGCTCCGCCAACCACTGCCGACCACTCTCCTCCACCGCCAGGGTGACGTTCTGACTGTGCAGATCCCGGTCCAGAATCGCCAGGAATTTGTCCGTGACCTGCAGGATCACCGAGGGTTCCAGATGGGCGAAGGGAACGATGGCATCCAGCCGGTTGCGGAACTCCGGGGAGAAGAGACGGCGGATTTCTTTCATGTCGTCCCCCTCGTGGTCCTGCCTGACAAACCCCATGGAGGAACGGTCCAGATCCTGGGCGCCGGCGTTGGTGGTCATGATCAGGATGACGTTGCGGAAATCGGCCCGTCTGCCATTGTTGTCCGTGAGGCTGCCATGGTCCATCACCTGGAGCAGCAGGTTGAAAATGTCGGGATGGGCCTTTTCCACCTCGTCCAACAGGATGACGGCGTGGGGATTTTTGGTGACCGCCTCGGTGAGCAGACCGGATTGCTCGAAACCCACATAGCCGGGAGGGGCGCCAATGAGACGGGATACGGCATGCCGCTCCATGTATTCGCTCATGTCGAAACGGATGAGATTCACCGCCATTTCCCGCGCCAGCAGACGGGCCAGTTCGGTTTTTCCCACCCCGGTGGGACCAGCCAGCAGGAACGAACCAATGGGTTTTTCCGGGTTGCCCAGACCGGCGCGGGAGAGCTTGAGAGCCTTGCAGACCAGCGCCACGGCGTCGTTCTGTCCGAAGAGGCTCAACAGGATGTTGCGTTCCAGATTTTGCAACAGATCCCGGTCGTCGTGGGAGACGGTGCGGGTGGGGATGCGGGCGATGCGGGCCACCACCTCCTCGATCTCCTTGACGCCGATTTTTTTCTTGCGCCTGGCCACCGGGACGATGCGGGCGGCGGCCCCGGCCTCGTCCAGCACGTCGATGGCCGAATCGGGATGCTTGCGGTCGTGAATGTGACGACCGGACAACTCCGCCGCCACCCGGATGGCCGGGGCGGTGTAGTGGATGCCATGGTGATCCTCGTAACGGCTTTTCAACCCCTTGAGGATCAGAATGGTCTCATCCAGGGATGGCTCGTTGATGTCGATTTTCTGAAAGCGACGGGCCAACGCCTTGTCCTTTTCGAATACCCCCCGGAACTCCTCGAAGGTGGTGGAACCGATGCAGCGCAACGCGCCGTTGGCCAGCAGGGGCTTGAGGAGATTGGAAGCGTCCATGGTGCTGCCACTGGTGGAACCCGCGCCGATGACGGTATGAATCTCGTCGATGAACAAAATGGCGTCGGGAATCTCTTGCAGCCTTTTGAGCACCCCCTTGAGACGCGCCTCGAAATCGCCACGGAATTTGGTGCCGGCCACCAGCGATCCCATATCCAGGGAGTAGATGCTGCTTTCGGCGAGGATCTCCGGGATCTCTCCCTGGGCGATTTTCAAGGCCACACCCTCCGCCAGGTGGGTCTTGCCCACCCCGGCCTCCCCCACGAAGAGGGGATTGTTCTTGCGACGCCGGCAGAGGATCTGAAAGGTTCGGGTGAGTTCCTCCTCCCGACCGATCAGAGGATCGATCTTTCCCTCTCTGGCCAGTCTGGTCAGATCGACGGTATACAAGGCCAGAGGATCTTCCGGTTTGGAGGCGCTGTGGGGCCGGGTCCGTTCGGTCTCCTGCTCGTCGTGCTCATCGTTGGAGTTGTCCGTCCCCGGACTCTCCGTGGAGTTGGTGATGGCGGATTGCACGTCCAGTCGGCTGATGTTCTGGCGTTCCAGAAAATGGACGGCGTGGGACTGCCGCTCGCCAAAGATGGCCACCAGCACATAAGCCCCGGTCACCAGGTCGCGTCCCGCGGCCTGCACCTGATAGACCGCCCGCTGAATCACCCGCTGGAATCCCACGGTCGGGGTGATCTCCAGGGATTCCCCTTCGTGGGTGACGGAGGGGATGTGCACCTTCAGGTGCCCTTCCAGATCCTGGGAAAGCTGCCCCATGTTGCAACCACACTGCAACAGGATCTCCGTGACCTCTGGGTTTTCGGTCAAGGCCAGCAACAGATGCTCCACCGTGGCGTATTGATGACGCCGCTGGTGGGCGGTGCGGATGGCTTTGTTCAGGGAGGTTTCAAGATGTTTGCTGATCATTGTGTCACATTATCACAAGTAAGTTTCAAAGGGATGACCGGAGCAGGGGTGCGGGTCAATTTTTTTCCATCCGGCATTTCAGCGGGTGCTGGTTCTGGCGCGCGTGCTGGTTGACCTGTAAAACTTTTGTTTCAGCGATCTCCCTGGTATACAGGCCACAGACGCCGAATCCTTTGTGATGGACGTTCAACATCACCTGGGTGGCCTCTTCCAGGGATTTGTTGAAGAAACGCATCAGGATATCCACGACGAACTCCATGGGGGTGAAGTCGTCGTTCAGGAGAATCACCTTGAAGAGGTGGGGTTCCTGGAGCCGGGTGTGGTTGTTGATCAGGGTCTCTTCCGAGAGGTCATGCTGACTCATGAATGGTGCCTCGTTTACTCATTTTATTGCAATTTTGGAGAATGATCCTGGTGGAAGGGTTTCATTTTACCCGAATCGACGGGAAGGGCCAACAAAAATGTTTACGAATTTGTCATTGCGGCCCGCAGGAGTTCTTCGGCGTTCTGGCGGGCCGGGGTGGTGATCCGTTCACCGGCGAGCATGCGGGCCAGTTCTTCCACCCGCATGGGCTGCGTCAGGGGGCAGACCGAGATGTGGACACGTCCTTCGTGGGTGGATTTGGTGACTTTCAGGTGTTGTCTGCCCCAGGCCGCCACCTGGGGGGAGTGGGTGACGGCCAGGGTTTGGCGTCTGGTGGCGAGCTGGGCCAGTTTGTTGCCGATGGCCGCGGCGGTGCGTCCGCCCACCCCTACGTCCACCTCGTCGAAAATGAGGGTGGGGATGGTGACCGCGTCGGCCAGCGAGGTTTTCAGTGCCAGCATGATGCGGGAGATCTCCCCGCCGGAGGCCACCAGTTTGAGCGGTTTGAGGGGTTCGCCGGGATTGGCGCTGATCTGGAATTCGGCCTCTTCCAGGCCGTGGGGTCGTGGAGCGCCTTGCAGGGGACGCAGGGCGGTGACGAATCGGACTCCGGGCATGCCGAGTTGGGCGAGATGGGCTTCGGTTTCCTGGGTCAGCCGGGATGTGGCCTGCTTGCGCGAGCGGCTCAGCAGGGTGGCCGAGGCGTCGAAGGAGGCGCGGGCCTGGGCGATCTCCTTGAGGAGGCGTTGTTCGTTGAGATCGATCTGTTCCAGGGTGTCGAGTTCCGCGCGCCATTGATCGGCGAGGGTGGGGAGTTCCTCCGGGGTGCAACGGTGCTTGCGGGCGAGGTTGCGGATGAGGTCGAGGCGTTCTTCCAGATCCGCGAGTTGTTCCGGATCGGTTTCCAGCGAGTCGGCGTAGTGGCGGATGGCTTCGCTGGCATCGTCCAGTTCGTATTGCAGGGAGCGGAGTTGTTCCGCCAGGGTGGTCAGGGTCGGGTCGAGACGCTGGGCGTCTTCCAGCTCGCCCGCGGCGCTGGAGATGAGCTGGGAGGCGGAGTCGCCGGACTCTCCCGCGAGGAGTTCCAGGCTGGCGCGGGCGGCCTCTCCCAGCCGGACGGCGTGGGCCAGGCGGCTGCGACGTTGTTCCAGTTCCTGTGCTTCGCCTGGAGCCATGCCTGCGGTATCGATTTCGTCCAGTTGGTGGGAGAGGAAGGCGCGGCGTTGTTGAGCTTCCCGGGCGCTGAGGCGGAGGGCTTCCAGTTTCCGGTTGTGGGTGTGCCAGGTTTGGCTGTGGAGCGCGGTTTGTCGGGTCAGTTCCGGGTGGTTGGCGAAGGCGTCCAGGATGGTCAGGTGGGTGGACGGGTTGAGCAGGGATTGGTGGTCGTGTTGTCCATGGATATCCACCAGTCCGTCGCCCAGTTGAGCCAGGGTGGTGACCGGGACTGGAGTTTCGTTGATGAAGGCGCGGCTGCGGCCATTCTGGGAGAGGGTGCGGCGCAGGAACAGTTCGTCATCGCCGTGGTCCAGGGCGTGTTCATGGAGCCAGACGCGGGCCGGGTGGTTGTCCGGGAGTTGGAAACGGGCGGTGGACATGGCGTGGTCGCAGCCGGTGCGGATCAGGCCACTATCGGCGCGTGCACCCAGGGCGAGCGCCAGGGCGTCGATCAGGATGGATTTGCCCGCGCCGGTTTCGCCGGTCAGGATGGTGAGTCCCTGGGTGAATTCCAGATCCATTGTTTCGATCAGGGCGATGTTTTCTATGGTGAGTTGGCGCAACATGGGATCACAATCAGCCCCTGATTTTTGTCGGCTTGGTCATGGATGGCCGGATTGTTGGCGGTGAGGTTCTGCATGCCTTCTGTTTGCCATTCTCATGGTGCAAAGGCAAGTCCATTTTTTTGCGGGTTGCCTGTAGAGTAAAGAAAAAAAAATCCTCCACAAAATTTTCTTGACAATCGACTCCATTTCGTCTATCTTCTTCACTTCGATTCGGGGCCATAGCTCAGCTGGGAGAGCGCTTGAATGGCATTCAAGAGGTCGGCGGTTCGATCCCGTCTGGCTCCACCAATTAAAGTTATTAAGAAAGTCTCAAAATTAAAGCCGTCCTTCGGGGCGGCTTTTTTGCGTCTGAAAAGTCCAATATTTTCAATGGTTAGCGTGACCGGTTCGAAATGTCTTTTGGTCTCAACCCGGACCCGCGCACACCGAAAACCGCGTTCCTCATTCTCTCTCGGCCCGAATTCTCCAAAACCTGTG
>JADGCR010000177.1 GCA_015228895.1 Magnetococcales bacterium | reverse complement strand
GGGGGGGCGATGCGCAAATGTTGTCCGACGAAGAGCTGGTCCGGTCTGGTGATGCGGTTCCATTTGGCCAACTGCTCCACATCCAGGTTGTGGGCGGTGGCCACGGCCCACAGGGTGTCTCCGGGCCGGATGCGGTAAAACGACCCGGTGGCCGGTTGCAGTTGACGCTGTTCGGGTTCCAGGTCCGCCGCCAGAGGGGGACCGTCGGCGATGCGGATCTGCGCCGGATTGGGGGGCGGCAGTCCGGTGGGTCCGGCACACCCCAAGAGCAGGGCGACCAGCAGCAGCGTCAGATGGGAACGTCTGCTCATGCGACGTCTTCTTTCCAGCCCTGGGCACCGATCAAGGGGACAAAACAGCAGGGTTCCAGGGTCTCCTTGAGGATCGTCCCATCCTCCTGACGGGTGAGACGGATCAGGTTCTGGGCGTTCTTGCTCCCCTCCGGCGCCACCAGGATGCCACCCGGACCCAGTTGGCGGATGAGGTTCTCCGGGGTGACCGGCGTGCCCGCGGTGACGATGATGCGGTCGAAAAGACGCTCTTCCGGCCAACCCAGGGAACCGTCGCCGATGCGGCAGACGACGTTGTGAAACCCCAGACAACGCAACCGCTTGCGGGCCATTTCCGCCAGACTGGAGAGCCGCTCGACGGTGTAGACCTTGTGGCACAGTTTGGCCAGAATGGAGGTCTGATAGCCGGAACCCGTGCCGATTTCCAGCGTCTCCTCGCTGCCGGTCAACCGGAGCGCCTGGGTCATGCGCGCCACGGTCAGGGGTTGGGAGAGGGTCTGTCCGGCTCCGATGGGCAGGTTCTCGTCGCTGTAGGCGCGGCTGGCGAGGGCCTCGTCCACAAACAGATGCCGGTGCAACTCCCGCATGACAGCCAGAACACGGGTGTCGTCGATCCCCTGGTTTTCCAGTTGTTCCTGGACCATGCGATGTCGGGCGCGCAAAGAGATCATGCCGTGTTCTGGTGTTTTCATGCGTGGATGCCTGTTTTTGGGATTCAATATTCAAGAATACGGGGAATATTGAATGGTGTCAACAGGATAACCAGCCTAACGCAAGGTTGCGCCGAAACGGGCCCCCATCTCCTGAATCACCCGCTGGGAGAGTTCCTTGCTCTCCTGGTCGGTCAGGGTGCGATCGTCCGCCTGCAGAAGCAGGCTCAAGGTGAAACTCTTCCGGCCCTCCGGCACCCCTTCCCCGGTGTAAATGGAGGCCACCGCGACCCGGCGGATCAGTTGTGGCGCGGTCTGCGTGACCGCCGCCACCACCGCGCCGGCGGGTGTCCGGGAGGGGAGCAGGAAGGTGAAGTCGCTTTGAATCGAGGGAAAACGGCTTTCAGACCGTTCCGCGTCACGACGGCCGTGGCCGGTCAGCAAGGGTTCCAGATGGATTTCGAACAGGAAAAGCTCCTTGCGCAGTTCCAACGCCTCCTGCTGGGCGGGATGGAGCTGTCCCATCCAGCCCAGGGAGATCCCGTCTTCCGTCAGGACCATGGCCTTGCGCAAGGGGTGCAGGAACTCCGGGCCGCCGGGTTGCAACACCAGGGTGCCGGAGAATGGGAGCAGCAAGGCTTCCAGATCCCCTTTCAGATCGTAGAAATCCAGGGTGCGCAAGGGGAGGTGGAGATTCTGCTCGTCGGCAAAGCCGGTCAACATTCCCGCCAGCCGTTCCTGTTCCGTGACCTCGCCCGCGGGACCGGTCAGGAAGACCCGGCCCAGTTCGAACATCCGCAAGCGGGTGTTGCCCCGGTTGACATTGCGCTGGGCGGTCTCGACGAGACCGGCGATCAGGTCGGTGCGCAACACGGATTGTTCCACGGACAAGGGATTGAGCAGGGCCAGAGGGGGGGCCGCGTTGAAGCGGTTCTGGATCGTCGGACCCACAAAGGCGTAGTTGATGGCCTCCAGATACCCCTGGCCCACCAGATTGGCCCGGATGCGTTCCGCCAGCCGTCGCATGGGATCGGGGGTCGGGGGGTGGGCGTGGACCCGGGGCAGGGCGGTGGGCACCAGGTCGTAGCCGTGCAGACGGATGATCTCTTCCAACAGATCCTCTTCCAGGCGCAGGTCGTGCCGCCAACTGGGAGGCGTCACTCGATGGCCATCCCCGGCTGGGGTGACCTGACACCCCAGCCGGGCAAGCAGTTCGTTCATGGCGGCGGCGGTCAGGTCGATCCCTCCCAGTTGATTGATGCGCCGGGGCCGGTAGAGGATCGGCGCGGGGGAGGGTCTGGTGCCGGCTTCTTGCAGGGTGATGGGTCCGGCCTCTCCCCCCGCCAGTTCCAGAATCATCCGGGTGGCCTGTTCCATGGCCATGAGAATGCCTTCCGGGTCCACCCCCCGCTCGAAGCGGTGGCGGGAGTCGGAGAGGATCTCCAGGCGGCGTCCGGTGCGGGCCGTGGTGATGGGATCGAAGAAGGCCGCCTCCAGGAAGATGTCGGTGGTGGTCGCCGTGACTCCGCTCTCCTCCCCCCCCATGATGCCCGCCAGGGCCAGAACCCGTTGTCCATCGGCGATGACGGTCATTTGCCCGGTCAAAACCCGCTCCACCCCGTCCAGGGTGCGCAGGGTTTCCCCCTCGCGGGCGCGCCGCACCACGATCGGGAGGTGCAATTGGGCCAGATCGAAGGCGTGCATGGGGTGATTGAGATCCATGAGGATGAAATTGGTCACGTCCACCACGTTGTTGATGGCCCGCACCCCCACCGCCTCCAGTCGCGCCCGCAGCCACTCCGGGCTGGGGGCGATCCTGATGTTTTTGATCACGCGGCCCGCGTAGCGGGGACATCCCGCGGGATCGTCGATGCGCACCTGGGCCACGGTGCCATCCGTGACCGGAAACCGGATTGCGGGCAGTGGGCGCAACGGGAGGCCCGTGATGGCTCCCAACTCCCGCGCCACCCCGCGCACTCCCAGGCAATCTCCCCGGTTGGGTGTGATGCCCAGTTCCAGCACCACCTCCTCCAGGCCCAGCACCGAGGCGATGGAGACCCCTTCCGGCGTGTCGGCGGGCAACAGCAGAATGCCGTCGGCGGAAGGGGCGACTCCCAGTTCCTGTTGGGAGCAGAGCATCCCCTGGGAGGTGACGCCCCGGATTCTGGATTCGACGATTTTCAGGCCGTTGGGCAGCTCCGCGCCGCTGCGGGCCACGGCGACCTTGTTGCCGGGGGCATGGTTTTTCGCGCCACACACGATGGTCAACCGCTCCTCCCCGATCCGCACCCGGCACACCGTCAGCCGGTCCGCGTCCGGGTGGGGCGACACCTCTTCCAGAAAGCCCACCGCGACTTTTTCCAACCCCTGATCCAGACGCATCAGGGCATCCAGTTCCAGTCCCGCCATGGTCAGTTTCGCGCCGATGATTTCAGCGGTCAGATCGGTGTCAATGTGCTCGCGCAGCCAATTGAGGGTGAGTTTCATGGGTTTTCCAGTTCAGTCGGATAATTGAGCCGCCAGTGCGACCAGGTCGGGATGGGTCCGCCAGTTATGGAAGAATTCTCGAACAGCTTGAAATTTTTTAATTTTCGGCGAGAGAATTTTCACGGTTTGGCTTCACACATGCCGACCCAGAAAGCGCACATCGTTGTCGAACAACGCCCGCATGTCGGTGATGCCGTATTTGAGCATGGCCAACCGTTCCACCCCCATGCCGAAGGCGAAGCCGGAGAACCGCTCCCGGTCGATGCCCACGTTGGCCAGAACCGCCGGGTGGATCATGCCGCACCCCAACACCTCCAGCCAGCCGGTCCGCTTGCAGATGCGACAGCCAGAACCCTCGCAAAACAGACACCCCATGTCCACCTCCGCCGAAGGCTCGGTGAAGGGGAAAAAAGAGGGACGGAACCGGACCGGCAGCGGGCGGGCGAAGAAGTGGACCAGAAACGCCTCCAGCAACCCCTTGAGCTGTCCGAAATGGACCCCTTCATCCACCATGAACCCCTCCACCTGATGAAACATCGGGGTGTGGGTGATGTCCGAGTCGCAACGGAACACCTTGCCCGGCGCGATGACCCGCAACGGGGGCTTTTGACTCTCCATCACCCGGATCTGCACCGGCGAGGTGTGGGTGCGCAACAGACGCTTGCCGCCACCGGGCGCGGGGGGGAGATAAAAGGTGTCGTGCATCTCCCGGGCCGGGTGATCCGGGGGGATGTTCAACGCCTCGAAATTGTGCCAGTCGCTCTCCACCTCAGGCCCGGAGGCCGGGGGAAAGCCCATGGCGGTGAAAATGGCGATGATCTCGTTCTGGGTGCGGGTGACCGGATGAATCCCACCCACGGCCCTGGCGCGACCCGGCAGGGTGATGTCCACCCACTCCCGGTCCAGTCGGGCGGTCAGTTCCGCCTGCTTGAGTCCCTCCAGGCAGCGGTCGAAGGTGGCGGCAAAGGCGCTTTTGAGTTCATTGGCCAACGCGCCGATGCGGGGACGCTCCTCGTCGGGAATCTGTCCCAGGCCCCGCAGGATCCGGGTCAGTTCCCCCTTTTTGCCCAGGGTCTGCACCCGGATCTGCTCCAGGGCCGCCGGAGAGGCGGCGGACGCCAACTCGGCCAGAGAGGATCTCTTCAATTGCAAAAGCTGTTCGTACATGACCACCCGTCAAAAATGAAGAAAGGGTCCCGCGGGCGGAACCCTTGACTGAGCTGGCCCCGCCACCCGATCTTGATCGATGGGGTGGCGGGAACCAATACCCTAGACGGCCAGCGCGGCCTTGGCGTTTTCGGCCAGGCGGGCGAAATCCTCCGGGGCGCGTACCGCCAGATCCGCCAGCACCTTGCGGTCCAGTTCGATGCCGCTCTTGGCCAGACCGGAAATGAAACGGCTGTAGGAGAGCCCGCTCAAACGGGCGGCGGCGTTGATGCGGACGATCCACAGGCGCCGGAAATCACGCTTGCGGTTGCGGCGGTCCCGGTAGGCGTACTGGAGACCGTGCTCGACCTTCTCCAGGGCGATCCTGAAGCAACTGCTGTTGCGGCCCTGGTAGCCCTTGGC
>JADGCR010000176.1 GCA_015228895.1 Magnetococcales bacterium | reverse complement strand
AATTGGGTCAATACTATCGGGGCCGGGAAGACATATCCGACAGTCTGACCGGATGTCGCGTTAACTTGCCATTCGGCAGTGACACCATTACGCAATTGGGCCAGAGTACCCCGAGAGCCAGAAGAAACATCTACGGCGTTGGCTGTTTGGTCAGTCGTGGGGGAAGTACCAGAGACCAGCACGGAGAGCCGGCCAGTTGGGGAGTCAGTCCCACCTTGGGCGCGCTCGATGGTGAGCGCATTGCCGGAAATCCCCGTAACCTTGACCAGTTCACGGGTGTTTTCCGGAGCGGAAAAGAGGGTCAGGTGAACGCGTTGCCGCTGCAATTCGATCACTCGCTCGATCTGTTTGGTGATGGTGCGCCGGGCGATGTCCGCCTCCACCACGCTCACAATTCCGGTCTGTTTGTTCCGGCCAACCACCAGAATGGCGGATGGGTCACCTTTGTTGCCGGATTTGCCCATGGAGGGGTCCACGGCCCCGAAATAGACCCACTCCGGGTCCGGTTCGGTCCAGAATTGTAGATTGGCAAAAAGGGCGTTTTCGGCCAGCGGGCTGTTTTGCAGCTCGCTGTCAAACGCGTCATGGCCATCGCGGGCGCGGATTTTCATCAGCGTCACCAAAGGCCGCACGCCAGGCCAGGAGACGACCGCTCCAGCCTCCATGACTTTTCTGTTGCTTGCGTGAAATTCATCGGCCACCGTTTCCCCATCACCCTTCAACATCTCTTCCCATGCGTCCCACAAGCTCATGTTGTCCGGCCAGCGGATGATGGCGGAAAATTTCCGGCTCTCCCACATGGGGTTTTTGAGCAGCCGGGAGAGCAGTGAGTCGTGATGCAGCACCGTGCCCACCACCACGACATCCATGGAGTCGTCCGGCGGACCCAGTTTCAGCACCGTCTTTTGGAACCACCGCTCCAGCTTGTCGCGCTGGACGCGGGACATGACGTTTTCGTCGTTCTCCAGGTCGTCGCAGATCACCAGATCGGGCCGGTGCGGCCCGTGGGAGAGGCCGCGCATCCGCTTGCCGGAACCAAACGCCTGGATCTTGACGTTGTTGCGCGTCACGACCACACCCTCTTGCCAGGGATCACCACAGCCAAAGGCTTGGGGAAAATCCATGGCCAGGCGCTGGTTGGAATCCAATTCCGCCTTGATCGACTCCAGCATGACAATGGCCTGATCGTAGGCGTCCATAATGATGGGGATGTAATGACTGCGTCCCGTCACCACCCGCCACAAGACGAAAATGCGGGAGACGATGGTGGATTTGGCCTCCCCGCGAGGCGCGGCGATGACCAGATGCGCGCCTGTCCGGGTGGCCCCCAGCCTGGGTAGGCGGTCGAACAACCACGCATGCAAAACCGATTGCTGCGTGGTGACGAAATGCGGGAAATAGGTGCGGGCAAAAAAGCGCAAATCCTTCGTGGCTCGTTGCGCGCGCCGGGCGGCGGCGTCCGGGTCCGGGTCAAACCCCTGCGCCCCGGCCTCGATGCGGGCGCGAAACTCGGTGGCCATGCGGGCCAGCGCGTCGCGAAACTGTTTTTTGCTCAACTTGTCAGCCATATTTCTGCTCCAGTATTTTGCCGAACGGCGCCAACATCTCCGCGAACAGCGCGGCCTGTTTGGGGTGACGAGCACCAATAAAAGTCACCAGATCCCCCATCACCTCCAGGGCCGTACCCAGCGCGGTGGCCTTGGGATCGGCCATGCCCAGGGAGCGCATAGTCTTGGCCAGCGCGTCGGAGAGCGAGGCGAGCCGCTGCACCCGGGTGGCCGGATCGATGTCGGGTGACTGCATCTCCCTGACCGCCATGGAGTGGGCGGTCAGAAACTGCATCAGGATCTCCTGCACCTCCAGGCCACGCATGCCGCCGGCCAGTCTGCGGGAGGCCCTCTGGCGATCCCAATCCTCCTCCCCTTTGGCGACGCTCTTCCAGGTCCGCGCGGTCGCCAGGGGCACACCGGTCTGCTCGGCGGCCTCGGCCAGTGTGGCCCCGGCGATATAGCGCGCCTGCAGATCGGCCTTCTTGATCGCGGAGTGCGCCATTTACGACCCCGGCACCAGACGGGCTTTGAAATACTCGACGGCCACCCCGATCGCGATCGCGGCAGCCCCGCCACCCAGCACGGAGTGGACCATGGTTTGACTCTCCACCCGGCCCATGCGCCGCTCCATTTCTTTGAGCAAAGTGCCCTGGTCGTCCTGGTTTTTCTCGACCCGCTTCAGGATCTCCACCACCGATCCGAGTACCTCTCCGTCTGTCCCGTCCATCGTCATCCCCCCCTTTTATCCTGCGTCACCACGCCGATCAGACCCGCCACACCAGTCCCGGCCGCGACAATCGCCTCCAGACTCTCCGGGGCCACCGACACCCCGAAACCCAACGCCAACATGGCCAGTCCACGCCAGGTGGACGGCTCTTTGAGACGGTCGATCCAGAATTTCTTGCTCATTTTTTGTTCTCCACCAGTTGGTTCCAGTTGCGGAGGTATTCCGCCACCGTCCCCGCGCCAAGCAGGGTGTTGTAGTGCCGCTTCCAGTAGACGGCCAGTCCGGCCAGATCGTCCGCCGCCGGCAGCGGCTCCTTGACCCGCCGGTAATGCAGACGACACATCACCGCCGCAAGAAACAGGTCGGTGACCAGCGCCTCCGGCTCCGGACGCACTGGCCACCGCTCGGCCAGTTTTTTCTTGATGGAGGGCTGGTGATCGATAAAAATATCCCAGATATCGCGGTAAGTGGCCGGCTCCATCTGGAACACCCCCAGCGCCGGACCACCCCCCACCTGGTGCAGATACTCTCCCAACCCGGACTCCTGGGCCACCGTGCCCAACAACAACGCACGGGCGGCGGGAGAGTCCATTTCCAGGAATTGCAACGCCGGGACGATAACGTATTTTTCAAACTGTCTGGGATTCATGGTTTTCACCTGTGCACGCAAAAAAGGAATGGAATTGATGTGCTGTTGCGTACAGGGATAGCAGAGACGGGGCGGGGAATTCAGCAGGAAGCGTTTCCATAAGATTGCAAAAAAAGAGGGGCGCGCGGCCCCTCCAAAGGTCAGCCGTTTTTTGGTTTGTTCTGATGTTGGAGGATGGTCAGGAACACCCCGCACTCCAGTTGCGCCAGGAGTGACAGCAGAGACCCCCACAATGCCATGTCGCTTGGCTCGACCGCCGATCCACATCTGAATGCCTCCGCGATGACATGATGGGCATCCGAGATCTGACCAAGGATAACGACAGCGTCCAGCTGCTGACCTTGCGCCAATTGGTCGAACGCCTTGTAGACGCGCTCCCGGCTATAGTTCAGCCAGCCCAGCTCCAAATCTCCGAACCACGGACGGCGCCAGCGGTTCGTCAGCATGGTGAAGCCGTCGCGAGTCATCAGGAAATAATGGAGCTGTTGCTTGAAGCGGTTCTGATAGCTCCACCACTCGAAATGCTGGTCCACCTGAGAAGCCAGCACGGGATTGGTGCGCAACTGCCGCAGTAGTGGGAAATGATTCTTCTCGAACAGCCAGGCCACCTCCCGGGAGCTGATCAGCGGCACCACCTCTCCGCACGAGTCGCGCAACGTCGAACCCCGGCACAGGGTGACCGAATGGCGATTGTCTACCTGGAATTTGACGAATTCCGGCCCGTCGTCCTCCACCGCCTTCTCCTCTGGCACCGGCTTGATTGTCCGTGGGTGTTGGTAACTCCCGCTTTTGCGGATCGAGGGGAGGACCTCGGAGGTGACCCACCGTTTGAACCGTTTTGCCTCCGGCTTGGTGGAGCCGAAGATCAGGGCGTAGAGGCCGGATTCGTTGATGTGGTTGGTGGGTTGGAGGCGGCCAAGACTGTCGATGACGTCGCGTTTTGCTACGTCATCCCCATCGACATGCTTGCTGATGGCGTCGCGGGCGTTGATGTAGCCGAGAGCGTTGCAAACCTCGATGGCGTTGAACCAAGGTTGCCCCTGTTCGTCCACGACGATGCTGACCGGCTTGTCCTCGAAAGTGAATGGGGTGACTGCGGACGTGGTTGTGGCGTTGATACTCTTTGGTTTGCTCCTTCGGTGTGCGACGGCTCAATTTTGAGCCGTCGGATTGGATTGCCGGAGATCGGACGGGTTTCAAACGTCGAGACTCCGGGGGTTGAAACCCCCACCGAAGGTTGGGCCAACTGGATTTAGGCTCGCGCCCTGGACAGCCCAGTTGCCCCCGGAGTCTGGCGATTGTGGATGACACAGATGCGCCGCGCGGAATCGCGGGCACAAAAAAGCCGCCAGGGCTGACAGGGGCGGTAGACCGCCTTCGGTGATTGCGGAGGGTTTCAAGCTCCGGCAACCATCTTGCGTCAGGGTGGCGTGGGGTGTCAAACATTTTTTTGTGCATCCTGGGAATTTGTGATAATCTTTGAACGTCATCAAAATCGTCTGGAGAAAAGACCATGGCCGCCATCACGTTCGACACGCTGAAATTCGTTGAAACCCTCAAGGCGTCCGGGTTTGATGAGCCACAAGCCAAGGGCATGGCCAATGCCATCCAGGAAGTGCAGAAAGCCAACATGGACGAATTGGTCACCAAAGGCGACCTGCGCGAACTCAAGCTGGAACTCAAAGGTGACCTGCGTGAACTCGAAGCCCGTATCATGGGAGAGATCCGGCTCAACCGCTGGATGCTGGCCCTGGTGGTGGCCGCCACGGTCATTCCCGCATTGAAAACCCTGTTCGGATAACCCCTCATTTCCATCCCAACTCCAAAACCAGCTGCTTGGCGTCCGCCTGGATGGGCTTCCCCAAGATATTGACGATCTGGCGCGTGGTCAGACCGTATTTGAGTGCCAGTTCTGCCAGCGTCACGCCGCCCGCGTCGCACTCTGCGAGGATCAGGCGATTGCGCGCGCAGCGCAGCGCCTTGTCCCCTTTGGGGATGTTGATTTTCTCCCCCTTGAAATAGGCGATCAGCTTTTGCGCCGCCTCCTCCCCCACCACGCCCACCAGCTGCGTGGTG
>JADGCR010000175.1 GCA_015228895.1 Magnetococcales bacterium | reverse complement strand
TGGCTCCCCCTCCTGGCCGACCAGGTGGAGATAGTGGGAGATTTTCAGGATGCCGTTGCGGGCCGAGATACCGGTCAGGGTAATGAATCCCACGAGGCTGGCCACGGAAAGGGGCTGCCCGGAGAGCCACAGTGCGGCGACACTGCCCACCAAAGCCATGGGGATATTGGCCATGATCACCAGGGAGAGCACGACGGAGCGAAAATGGCTGTAGAGTACCAGAAAGACTCCCGCCAGTGAGATCATCGCCAGCAGGGAGATCAGTCGGGTCGCCTCCTGCTGGCTGCGGAACTGTCCCTCGAAGGAGAGGTGGTAGCCGGCGGGCAGGGGCATGGCGGCGAGCCGCTGCTGGACCTCGGCCACCACCGCGCCCACGTCGCGCCCCTGGGTGTTGGCCAGCACCACGATGCGTCGCCGCATGTTGTCCCGGTTGATCAGATTGGGGCCGGTGGTCTCCTCGACCTGGGCCACCAGTTTCAGCGGAATCTTCCCCTTGGGGGTATCGATGAGGATGTCGCCGAAATCCCCGCTCTCGGCACGCCACTCCTCGGCCAGCCGCACCACCACGTCGTGGGTGCGCTGTCCATCCAGAATCTGGGAGACCACCTTGCCCTGGAGAGCGGCCTGGAGGGTCTCGGAGAGTTGGTTGAGGGAGAGTCCGTACTTGAGGGCCTCGCCCCGGTCGATGTGGATGCGTACCTGGGGGATGAGTACCTGCTTCTCGATTTGAAGATCGGCCAGTCCCGGAACGGTGGTGATGCGTTGCCGCACCTCCTCGGCCTTGGCGCGCAGGGTCTCCAGGTCATCGCCGAAAATTTTGATGGCGATTTCCGCCCGCACCCCGGAGAGCAGGTGGTCCAGGCGGTGGGAGATGGGTTGCCCCACGTTGATCGCCGCTCCCGGAATGACCGCCAGCGCCCGGCGCAGCTCCCCCAGGATCACCTCCCGCCCCCGTTCGGAGGGGGCGAGATCCACATCGATCTCGGAAAAATGCACCCCTTCCGCGTGTTCGTCCAACTCGGCGCGACCGGTGCGGCGTCCGGTGGAGAGTGCCTCGGGCACGCTCTTGATCTGGTTTTCCGCCAGCGTGCCGAGGCGGTTGGATTCGGACAACGCCGTCCCCGGCGGCATGATCAGGCTGACCGTGACCGTCCCCTCGTTGAAGGCGGGCAGGAACGTCCGTCCCAGCCAGGGCACGGAAACCCCGGCCAGTAGTACCAGCATCAGGGCCAGGCCGATCACCGGACGGGGGTGGTCGAAGGACCAGTGCAGCAGACGGCGGTCTCCCGCCTTGAGACGGCGCACCAGCCAGGAATCCCCATGATCCATGGCCCGGGCGCGGGGCAGCAGATAGAAGCAGAGTACCGGGGTCAAGGTCAGGGAGACCAGCAGGGAGGCCAGGATGGAGACGATGTAGGCCACCCCCAGGGGGGAGAACAGGCGTCCCTCGATCCCGCTCAGGGCAAACAGGGGGATGAAGACCAGCACTACGATGAGGGTGGCGTAGACGATGGTGTTGCGCACCTCGCTGGAGGCGGCGCGGACCACCTGGATGACCGGTCTGGGATGCGGGGCGACGGCGTTTTCCCGCAGGCGGCGGAAAACGTTTTCCACGTCCACCACGGCATCATCCACCAACTCGCCGATGGCCACCGCCAACCCTCCCAGGGTCATGGTGTTGATGGAGAGTCCGAACCAGTGGAAGACCAGGGCGGTGACCACCAGGGAGAGGGGAATGGCGGTGAGACTGATGAAGGTGGTGGAGAGGTTCATCAAGAACAGGAAAAGCACCGCTATCACCAGCAGGGAGCCGTCCCGCAACGCCTCCTCTACGTTGGCGATGGCCCGTTCGATGAAGTCCGCCTGCTTGAACAGGATGCGATCGGCCCGTACCCCGGCGGGGAGAGTGCGTTGCAACGCGGCAAGAGTTTGTTCGATATGGCGGGTCAGGGAGACGGTGTCGGCCCCCGGCTGTTTCTGCACGGCCAGGATCACCGCCGCCTGCCCGTCGATGCTGGCGTCACCCCGCTTGACCCCGGCCCCGACCCGCACCTCGGCCACCTGTTCCAGGGTGACGACGGCCTCCCTGTGACGCGCCACGACGGTGCGTTTCAAATCGTCCGGGTCGGTGGTCTGGCCGATGTTGCGGATCAGGAACTCCTGACCGCGCTGATCGAGAAAGCCGCCGGTGGTGTTCCTGGCGAACCCGTCGAGGGCCTTTTCGATCTCCTCGAAGGTCACGCCTGCCGCCTGCAACCGGGTGGGCGAGACCAACACCTGATACTGCTTGACCTCACCGCCGATGGGGGTGACCTGGGCGACACCGGGAAGGCTCATCAACTGTGGACGCAATGTCCAATCCGCCAGGGTGCGCAACGCCATGGGTGAGATCGAGTCGTCCTCGCGCGACAGACCGACCAGCATGATCTCCCCCATGATGGAACTCACCGGTCCCATGGACGGGATCACCTCCCGGGGCAGGCTTTCGGCGACGGTGGAGAGCTTTTCCGCCACCATTTGGCGGTTGCGGTAGATGTCGCCGCCCCACTCGAACTCGACATAGACGATGGAGAGCCCCACCCCCGAGGTGGTGCGCACCCGGTTCACCCCCGGGATGCCGTTCATGGCGTTCTCCAGGCGCATCGTCACCAGGGACTCCACCTCCTCCGGGGCCAGGCCGGGGGCCTCGGTCATGATCGTGACCGTGGGGCGGTTGAGATCGGGAAAGACATCCACCGGCAGCCGGGACACCAGCCAGCCGCCGTAACTCAGCAGCAGAAGGGAGGCAATGACGACGAACAGCCGCTGATTCAGGGAAAACAGTATGATGCGATCGAACATGGCCGGTCACCGTATGGCGGCAAGCTGACGTTGACCTTGGACCACAACCTTGTCGCCCGCCTGTAGACCGGAGAGAATCTCCGTCCAGCCCCCTGCCTGACGTCCCGGTCTCACCGCACGGATCGCGAAGATTTCCGGGGCGATCTTGACCCAGACACAGGGCTCTCCCCCTTTTTCCAGCAGGGCCTCGCGGGGAACGGCCAGCGGCATGGCCACCGTCTCCAGCTCTGCCTGGACATCCAGGGGGATGCCCAGGCGCAACGCCCCTCGGGTTTCCTCCACCGCGAACTGGAGGTGCAACCCCTGATCTTCCGCACTCAATTTGGGACTGATTCCCACCAGCCTCAGACGGAAGCGCTTGCCCGGCAGCAGACGGGTCTCCGCCATGGCCCCGGTGATCCGCTCGACGAGGGAGAGATCGAAAAGCACGGCCTCAACCCACAACCTGTCCGGTTGGACGATTTCCGCCACCACGGTCTGCTCGTTCACCACTTCTCCCGGCACGATATGGACGTCGGTGACTACACCGTCGATGGGGGCGAGGAGCAGTTCCCGCCCCGGGGTGGCCTCGGCGCTCTGGGCGCGGAGCAGGGCGGTTTGCCGGTCCAACCTGTCGTTGGCGGAGAGGTTGGGGTCCAGGATGGCCAAGGGTTGTCCCCGCTTGACCCTCTGACCGCTGACCGGAACGGGAAAATTGGGGTCGTTGCCAACGCGGGCGGTCAGGGAGGGTTGCACCCGGGCGTAGGCGGACGGATCGGGGATCACCCGCCCCACCAACCGCACCGTGGCGGCTGCTTCGTGCGGTCCGACCGAGAGGGTGCGGATTCCCAGGAGAAACTGCGTGGATTTCGGCAGGGCCGTTTCGGTGGTGACGGAAGGAACATCCCCGGAAGGTTTCTGGTCGCCATGATCCTCGCCGCCATGGGCGAATGCCTCCCCGGCAACCGGGGAGAACGGTATCCCCGGGGAGAGCATCACCACCCCCGCCAACAGCAGGGAGAGGAGGCCCTTTCGTCCCCTGGCGCGTCCCAGGAGGTAGCCCACCAGGACCCCGGAAAGGGCGACTCCGGCGAGGAGGGGCATCCTTCCGGTCCGGGACGGAGTCCCGGTCGGGGATGACGCCACCGCCGCTGTTGCCAGGGTCGGGAGTGGTGAGACGGAGACGAGAATCAGGTCGTTCTTCTCTCCGGCGGTCACGGTGAGGGTCAGGTCGAAAGCTCCATCCGGCAAGGCCATGGACAGGTCGTAGACCCCGGGCGCCCGGGTGGGCGATGCCGTCCCCCGCCACGGGGGTGTGCCGGCGCTCTCCACTTCGATGAGCGCTGCCTCCACCGGGGCGTTGCTCTCCCCGTCGGCCAGGTAGACAGATGCTCCCTTTCTGTTGGCTGCGGGCGTGATCACGACCTCGAACCAGTCGCCCGCCGCGCCGCTGCCGGTGGCGGCCAGGGAGGCGTGGCCGCGTGGCGCGGGAAGTTCGCTGCCATGATCCTCTCCGCCGTGGGCCCAGACGACCACGGGGCTTGCCAGGGCCAGCAGAAACCACAATACGATTGACGATCCGCGACGCATGGGCCGATCCATTCCCTTGGCTGGAGAGGGTGCCGAGCCTCCTGTTTACCGGGAATTTGTCACGAAAGTATGGCAGAGTCGCGGGTGGTGGAAATAATCGGGCAGCTTGAAACGAGGAGTGGTCGTGACCATGGATAAGCCGCCGCACATCCTGGTGGTGGATGACAATCGGGAGATCCGTGAACTCCTGGCGCGTTATCTGCGCGAGCAGGGAATGGCGGCGACCACCCTGGGTGGCGGCCAGCGCCTGTTCGTCACCCTGGAGGAAAAGGAGGTCGATCTGCTCGTCCTGGATCTGATGTTGCCCGGCGAGGGCGGGGTTGCCCTCTGCCGCCGGCTGCGCCGAAAATCGTCGCTGCCGGTGATCATGCTCACCGCCCTGGGCGAACATGGAGACCGGATCGCCGGACTGGATGCGGGCGCCGACGACTATCTGACCAAGCCCTTCGGCGTGCCGGAGTTGCTGGCCAGGGTCCGGGCGTTGCTGCGCCGCGCCGCGCGACCGCATGCGGAGGATGCCCCCCTGATTCGATTCGGGGAGGTGGAGGTGGATCTGGTGCGTCGGCTGGTGACCCGGCGCGGTGAGGAGGTCCATTTGA
>JADGCR010000174.1 GCA_015228895.1 Magnetococcales bacterium | reverse complement strand
CCTGCCCGCCCCCCTTTTCCAGCCAGCGGGCCACCATGGCCAGAATTTCATGGCCCTTGACCGGCTTGCTCAGATAATCATCCATGCCCGCATCCAGACACTTTTCCCGATCCCCCTGCATGGCGTTGGCGGTCAGGGCGATGACCGGGAGGCGCCGTCCCGCGACTTCCGACTTCCGGAAGGTCCGGCAGGCGGTGTAGCCGTCCATTTCCGGCAACTGACAATCCATCAGCACCAGATCGTAACTCTCCTGGGCCAGTTTCTTCAAGGCGACCTGACCATTGTGGGCGACATCGATGCGCTGGCAATAGCGTTGCAACATCCCCTTGATCACCGCCTGATTGATGGGATCGTCCTCCACCAGCAGCAACCGCACCCCTTCCCGGAAACGCAGGGAAACCGTATCCACCGGATCACGCTTGTCAACCTGGAACGCCACAGCCCGATGAAACGGCAGATCCACCTGGAAGGTGCTCCCCAGATCCGGCACGCTCTCCACCTCGATCTCCCCGCCCATCAACCGGACCAGACGCTGGGTGATGGAGAGTCCCAACCCGGTGCCGCCGAACTTGCGGGTCGTGGAGTTGTCCATTTGGGAAAAGGCGGCGAACAACCGGGAAAAATTCTCCGGGCTGATGCCGATGCCGCTGTCTCGCACCAGAAAGCGGAGCCACACCCGGTCCCCCTCCTCCCGCAACGGTTCCACAGCCAGACGCACCCCGCCCCGCTCCGTGAACTTGACGGCGTTGGACAACAGGTTGGTCAACACCTGGCGCAGACGCACCGGATCCCCAAGCAGGTATCGGGAGTGGACCTCGTCGTGCCGGACCTCCAGTTGAATCTCCTTCTGGCTCGCCAGTTGCCCAAACAGGGATCGCAGCTCCCGCAACAGTTCGAACAGATCGAAACCGGTCTGTTCCAGTTCCAGCTTGCCGGCCTCGATTTTGGAAAAATCCAGGATGTCGTTGATGATGATCAGCAGATTTTCCCCCGAGCGCCGGATGGTGTCGAGATAGATCCGGGGTTGTTCCGGCAACTCCCACTCCGCCAGCAACTCGGCCATGCCCAGGATGCCATTCATGGGGGTGCGGATTTCGTGGCTCATGGTGGCCAGAAACGCGCTCTTGGCCCGGTTGGCGTCCTCGGCGGCCTGTTTGGCGACCTGCAACGCCTGTTCATTGGCCGCCAGTCGGAGCAACGCCGCCTCCGCCTCCTGCCTGGCCAGTTCCAACGCCTGATTTTTCTTTTCCAGCTCCCGTTTGGCGAGCAGCAACTGATGGACGTTTTGCACCCTGGCCAGAATCACTCTTGGGCTGGAGGGTTTGCGAATGTAATCCATGGCCCCCAAGGCAAGCCCCTTGGCCTCATCCTCGAACTCGCTCTTGGCGGTCAGGAAAATGATGGGCACATGAGCGGTATAGGGGTCCGCCTTGAGCCTCTTGCAGGTCTCATAGCCATCCATGACCGGCATCATGACATCCAACAGGATGATATCGGGCAGAATGCGTCGCACCACCTGCAACGCCATGGCGCCCTGCGTGGCCACGAGGATCTGGAAATGGGCTTCCAGCACCCCACGGATGATATCGATATTCTCCGGCTGATCCTCTACCAGCAAAACAATACTCTTTTCCATTGGTGTATCCATGCCACACATTCCATCACGCTCAGCTCATCATTCGTTGGCCACGTTCCGTCCCACGCCCACATCCCTGGCCCATGCCTGCAACACCTCAAGACATTTTTCATAATTGTACATTCCCAGATGCCTGGCCAACAGTTGCCACTGCGCGCACATCTCTTGAGTGGTGGCCAGAGGTTTCATCTCCAGAATGATCCCTTCCACTGAGACATCATAATTTTTCAACAGTTCCTCCGCCCTCCGCATCAGTGGCGTCAACGCCGCCAGATTCACCGGACCATCGACCGTTGGCGTCATGGGGGGGACGAGCGGGTCCGGCAGCACGCTCTTGATGACCATCAGGGTGGCATCCACCTGTCTGGCCGTCTCATTCAGCAATCCACGCAACCCCTTTCTGCCCATCTTCTCTTTGATGCCGGCTTCCACCTTCCCGGCCGCCTTGCTCAATTCGACCGCGCCGATGGTGAGCGCCACCCCTTTCAGGCCATGGGCCGAGCGCTCCAGGGAGTCCCAATCCCTGTCGGCCAGGGCCTCCTCCATGCTCCGGCATACGGCGACCTGATTAACGACGAATTTGGCCAACACCCTGCGGTACAATCCGAGATCGTTCCCCATGGCCCGCAAGGCGGCCCTGGTGTTGAAGCCCGGCAGCACCGGGACCGGGGAAGCGCTCTCCTCACAGCCGACGGAGGGGACGACCGCACACTCCCCGATCCGCGACGACTGCGCACCAGAATGCGACGCGCGACCAAACAAGACGGTAAACATAAACCGGCTTCCCATTCCCGGCACACTCTCCACCTCCATCTCACCCCCCATCATCTCCACCAGTCTCCTGGCTATGGTCAGTCCGAAACCGGTCCCGCCATACTGGCGGGTACTGCTGGTGTCCGCCTGATTGAACGGATGGAACAGCCGTTCCACCTGCTCCGGGGTCATGCCTATGCCGGTATCGCGGACCACCATCCGCAGCCGCACACCGGCATCGTCCTCCTCCACTTTCTCCATGGTGACCACCACCTCCCCCGCGGTGGTGAACTTCAAGGCGTTGTGGGTCAAATGGATCAGAATCTGACCCAACCGCACCGGGTCGCCAATCAACATCGCCGGCAGCTCCGGACCCGACTCCAGAAGCAGACGCAACCCTTTCTCCCGGGCCTTTTCACGCATCATGGCCTCCAGGGCGTTCAGCACGTCCGCCACGGCGAACTCGGTCCGATCGAGCGCCACCCCCCCCGCCTCGATCCTGGAGAAATCCAGCATGTCGTTGACGATACGCAACAGTCCATTGGCGCTGCCGTGCAACTTCTGGAGATAATCCCTCTGCCGGCCGGTCAGGTCGGTCTGCAGGCAGAGATGGCAAAATCCGATGATGGCGTTCATGGGGGTGCGGATCTCGTGGCTCATGTTGGCGAGGAAATCCCCCTTGGCCCGACAGGCATCCTCGGTCCGCTCCCTGGCGACCAGCAGTTCCCGCTCCAGGGTCTGCGACTGGGTGCGCGCCCGCTCCAACCGCTCCAGGGTCCGCTCCCTTTCGGCCACCTCCCCCGCCAGTTCCAATCTGATCCGCTCCAGGGCGTTGGCACGCTCCTCGACGCGCAGTTCCAAATCCCGCCGCATGGCCAGCACCTCCCTGGAGCGTCGGGCCTCCCGACGCATGACGAGGAGGGCCGCGCCGACCACCAGCGCCAGACCCAGCAGGATGGCGTTGACCAGACTCCCGTTCCAGGAGCCCCGCGCCATGGACCCGTCCATCTCCAGTTGCAGGCGCAACCCCAACGCCAACAGATTCTTCTGCTCTGGCGTGGGTCTCCGGGACAACCGCAACGGTTCCCCATCCCCCGACCCGCCAGACTGACAGAGCGGTTTCTCCCCCCGCAACAGGGTGTGCCGGATGGACTGTTCGTCGGACAGGAGGGAGGTGAACAGGCCCGCCACGTCCAGATAGACGATGATGGCACCCTGAATGGCATGCTGGAACAGCAGGGAACGGGTCAAGACCAGATATTTCCCGGTGTCGTCGATCATGGGCGTGGCGGCATCGAATGCCAGGGCATTGCGCAACGGCAGGTCGTTCCGATAATCCGGCACCTCATCCCGATCCACGAAGAGGGGTTTGCCGTCGAAATCCACCAGAATGAAGGCCGCGACACTCCCGTTGTCGGCCAACTGGTCGGCCAGCCGCCTCAAATGGCGCTCCCGGCTGACGCCGTTCGCCAGGACGTTGACCACTTCGGGGTCCCGGGCCAACCGTTCCAGATGGTGTCGCCACCGGACGACATGCCCCTCCAGCCGTCCCATCGCCTCCACCCCACGGGCCTCCAGGCGGGCCACCCGCTCCTTTTGATAAAAGAACCGCAGGTCGGCGTGCAGCAGGGCCATCATCAACGCCAGGGCCACCCCCACATAGATGACATACCCGAACAAAGGCCCTCCGGGGAAAACCTCCCGTATCGCGACTCTCTCCATGTTCATCTCCTGACCGCCGCGGGGACCACCCGACCCTCGGTGGTCATCCGCGCCAGACGATCGTCCTGTTTCTGCAACGCGTCGCGACGTTGAGCATCAAAGGGGTGGGTGTATCTTTTGACCACCCCATCGTGGTACTGCAAACCTTCCAGGGCGGCGCGCACGGCGGGACGTTCCGATGAACCCGCCTGGCGAACGGCTTTGGCCAACATTTGCACCAGATCATAGGCATACGCCAATCCGCTCCCTTGCGGCATCCCCTCGTCGAGTTCCAGACGCAAAGCGGTCCGGTATTTGCCCAGCAGGTTCAGACCGGCCTGTTCAACGCCCGGCACGGCAAAAAACAGGGTTTGGGGGAACACCAGCTCCATCTTGCCCAGCAGACGCATCTGGGCGGGGGTCAGGCGCCCCCCCAGCACCCCCCGATGGGAGACCACCGGCAGATTCGGCACCTTTTGCGACATGGCGGACAAAAAGAGCAGGCTCTCCGCCGGCGAGTCCGCCAGCAGCACCACATCCGCGCCGCTCCCGACGATTCCGTCCACCAGCCTGTCCGGGACTCCCGAACCATTCTCCAACCAGAACACCCCCGCCGCCGCGCTCCCCAAAGCGCCCAGATGGTGTCGCGCCAGAGCGCCGATCCCCTCTCCCCAGTCGGAATTTTCCAGCACCAGGGCGGGACGCCTGCCACGGGCCAGAGCCGCGTCCACCAGAAACGGCACGGTCCAGCGGTCGCGCACGCCGACCCGGAAAAAATAATCGGGAGGCGCGCCGTTTTCGGTCGGAAAGTCGTCTCCGGACCAGAGAAGCAGACAGGGGAGGGCCAGTTGCCGGGCCAAATCGCGCTCGGCCCCGGTCACCACGGTCTTTTGTCCCACCACCGCCACCAGATTGTCCAGGCCGGCGAAAAAACGAAGATTGTCCCG